>NZ_JBHVAK010000001.1:0-271185 GCF_042667085.1 Nocardia sp. NPDC057353 | reverse complement strand
CGGCGAGGCTGCCGTGGTTCAGGCGGCGAAGACCTCGCGCAGCTTGGCCTCCTGCTCGTGCGTCAGGTTGGTCGACAGCAGCTCGGCCTGCTGGCCTGCGAACCGCTCGTGCACCCGGTCGAGGGCGGCGTCGGAGGTCAGCACGAACAGCGCCGAGGTGCCCGGGGTGATCTGCTGCTTCACCCGGTTGATGAAGCCGTCGTCGATCCCGACGTCGGCGAGCGACCCGGTGAGCGCGCCGATGCCCGCGCCGACGGCAGCGCCGAGCAGCGGCACGAAGAACAGCAGCCCGAACAGCAGGCCCCAGAACGCGCCGCCGAGCGCGCCGACGCCGGTGAGCGAGCGCAGCTGCTCGGTCTTGGGCTTCTTCGCGCCGTCCGGCCATTTGACGACGGCCCCGTCGTGCACCTCGATGAGCTGCTCGCGCTGCAGCTCCTCCAGGGTGTTGATCGCCTGGTCGGCGCCGGTGGCGGTCGGGAACTTCCACACGGTCAGGGTGGTGGCCACAGCTCAGGTCCTTTCGTCGGGGAGGCGCGACCCGGCGGCCCGCCTGCGCCCGACGGTAGGAAACGCGGGGGTCGGGCGCCTCGCCCGAATCGGGTGATACCGGGGTTCACCCGGAACGGGTGAGGCCGGTGCCCGCCCGCCGTGCCGAGACTGGGACGCACACCCGGCCGCGCCGTCCCGTGGAGGAACCCATGTGCCCGAAGGAACCGACCTCGTACACCACCGCGGCGAACCGGGCGGCGGTGCGGCAGTACGCCATGGACGACCGCCGCGACTTCGAGGACGCCCGGCGCGGCCTGATCGCCGAGCTGCCCGGCGCCTACACCGCCCCCGGCGGCGCGGTCGCCTTCGACCCGGCCGACTACGCCTACCTCTCCGAGGCCGGGGACGAGGCGCCGGACTCGGTGGAGCCGAGCCTGTGGCGGCAGAGCAGGCTGCTGGCGCGCGGCGGGCTGTTCCGGGTGACCGACCGGCTCTACCAGGTCCGCAACAACGACATCGCCAACCTGACCGTGGTCGAGGGCGCGGCGGGGCTGGTGGTGATCGACTGCATGGCAGGCGTGGAGGCGGCGCGGCAGGCCATGGGGATGATCCGCGAGCACGTGAGCGACAAGCCGGTCGCGGCGGTGATCTACACGCACACCCACATCGACCACTACGGCGGGGTGAAGGGCGTGGTGGACGCCGACGACGTGGCGTCGGGCCGGGTGCCGATCGTGGCGCCGGGGCTCGCCTTCGACAAATACGCCATCGGGGAGAACGTGGTCGCGGGCAACGCCATGGCCCGGCGCAGCTTCTACGCCTTCGGCGCGCTGCTCGACCACGGGCCGCGCGGCCATCTCACCTGCGGCATCGGCGTCGACACCGCGAAGGGCGTCTCGGTCTCCTACCTGTCGCCCACCGATACGATCACCGCGACCGGGCAGAAGCGGGAGCTGGCCGGGATCGAGTTCGAGTTCCTCTACGCCCCCGACACCGAGGCGCCGGAGGAGATGCACATCTGGATCCCCGAGCTGCGCGCGCTGACCTGCGCGGAGAACGCCAACCATGCGTTGCACAACATCCAGACCCTGCGCGGCGCCCGTACCCGCGACGCCCGCAACTTCGCCCGCTACCTGGACGAGACGCTTGAGCGCTGGGGCGACGACGCCGAGGTGCACTACGGCCCGCACACCTGGCCGGTGTGGGGCACCGAGAACATCGCCGCCCTGCTCGAATCCCAGCGCGACACCTACAAGTTCATCCACGACCAGGCGCTGCGCCTGGCCAACCGGGGCTACACCCCGCTGGAGGCGGCCGAGATCCTGGAGCTCCCCGAGGAGCTGGGCCGCGACTGGCCGAACCGCAGCTACCACGGCACCCTGCACCACGACGTGCGCGCGGTCTTCACCAAGGAGCTCGGCATGTGGGACGGCGACCCGGTCTCGCTGCACCCGCACCCGCCGGTGGCATCGGCGAAGCGGCTGGTGGCCTTCGCCGGGGCGGACCGGATCCTGGCCGAGGGGCGGCGCGCCTTCGACGCGGGCGACTACCGGTGGGCGGCGCAGATCCTGCACGCGCTGGTCTTCGCCGAGCCGGAGCACACCGCGGCCAAGCAGCTGCAGGCCGACGCCTACGAGCAGCTCGGGTACCAGTCCGAGGGGCCGCAGTGGCGCGGGATCTTCCTCTCCGCGGCCAAGGAGCTGCGCGAGGGCACCCAGCCGCCGCCGTACGTGACGGCCAGCGCCGACAGTGTCCTGGCCATGCCGATCGACCTGCTCTTCGACTTCGTGGCGGTGCACATCGTCGGCGAGCGGGCCGCCGACGCCGACATCCACCTGAACCTGGACTTCACCGACGCGGACGGGCGGTGGAACACCTGGATCCGGCGCGGGGTGCTCAACGCGCGGCGGGGACACTCGCCGAAGGCGCAGCTCACCCTCGCCGGGCCGAAGCAGGCGCTGGTCGCGGTGCTGCTGCGGCCGGACGCGCTGGCCGAGCTGCCCGCGGGCGCGCTCCGGCTGACCGGCGACGAGAGGCGCTGACGCGGCTCGGCGAGCTGCTGGACACCTTCGACCCGGCGTTCTCGATCGTCACCCCCTGAGCGCCCGGCTACCGCGCGTACTCGTAGCGCCCCTCCGGAGCCTCGATCCGGTGGTACCCGACCACCCGCACGGTGGGAACGAGGTCGGGGTCGCGCCGGGCACTGCCCGGCTCGACGAGACCGCGCACCTCGATCCAGGCATCGTCCTCGACCGCCTCCGGCATCCCGGCCAGGTGCACGGACACGTAACGGGCATCGGCGACGCAGCAGCTGATCACGACCCGCACGAGGTCGGGCCCGGCGACGAAGCCGCTGATGCGGACCTCGCGCCCGTCGAGCGAGCCTGCGGTGTCCCACACCGCCCGGTTCACCAGGTCCACGATCTGCAGCCGCGGCGCCTCCCCGTCCCGCAGCGGCGGCATCGCGCGCTGGGCCGTTCCCTCCTCCGGTTCGGCGGGCCGCACGGCGGAGCCGGTGACCAGCACCTCGGAGCCGAGCGCGGGGGGCGCGATCAGCAGCAGTGCGGCCACCGGGATCAGCAGCAGCCAGGGGGCGCGGCCGTGGGTGTGCGGGAGGGCGTTGCCGCCGCGGCGAATGTCGCGGGCGATGGCGATCAGCGCGAGCAGGACGAAGCAGGCGCCCGCGGCCAGCAGGAAGGGGTAGAGCCCCGCTTTGACGTAACGCAGGTAGCTGCCGTTCAGCGTGATCACCAGGACGGCGGCGCCGACGAGCAGGAGCAGCAGGTTCTCGGTCTCGCGCCTCATCGGGCGCCGCCGAGGAAGAGCAGCCCGGCCGCGGTGCCGCAGAGCACCGCCACCGCGAAGGTCAGCGGGGCGAAGCGGAGCGCGAAGGCGCGGCCGAAGGTGCCTGCCTGCATGGCGAAGAGCTTGACGTCGACGGCGGGGCCGACCACGAGGAAGACCAGCCGGGGCAGCAGCGGCAGCGCGGACATGCTCGCGGCCACGAAGGCGTCGGCCTCCGAGCAGAGCGCGAGCAGCACGGCCAGCACCGCCAGGACGAGCACGGCGAGCAGCAGCTGCCCGGCGAGGTGCTCGTACCAGTCGGGCGGGACGGCGACGTGCAGCAGCGCGGCCGCGCCCGCGCCGACCACCAGGAAGGCGGCCGCCTGCACCAGGTCGTGCCTGGCCGCCTCGGTGAAGACCGCCCAGCGCGTGCGCCCCGCCGTGTGGTGCAGGTGCGCGGGGGTCGGCGTCATCCAGCCGGGCTGCCCGAACCGCGACCACAGCAGCCCCATCAGCACGGCGGTCGCCAGCGAGCCGGCGAACCGCGCCGCCACCATCCCGGGCTCGCCGGGGAACGCGACCGCCGTGGCGATCAGCACCATGGGGTTGATCGCGGGCGCCGAGAGCATGAAGGCCAGCGCCGCGGCGCCCGGCGCGCCCTGGTCGGTGAGGCGCCGCGCGACCGGCACCACGCCGCACTCGCAGCCCGGCACCGCCGCACCGGCCAGCCCGGCGACGCCGATCGCCGCGGTCTCGTTGCGCGGCAGCACCTTCCCGATCAGCCGCGGCGAGACGAAGGCGGCGATGAAGCCGCTCAGCACCACCCCGAGCACCAGGAACGGGACCGCCTGCACGAAGACCCCGGCGAAGACAGTGCAGGCCGCCCGCGCCCGCACCGACGCGGCCACCGCGTTCGTCAGCACCCCCTGTGCGAGTACCCCGGCGATCACCAGACCGGCGAGCAGCCAGGTCGAGGAGAGACGCCGCGTGCCATCCTGCGCGACCACGAACGCACCCCTCCCGAAGATCGACTCGCCGGACACTATCCGACGGGCGACCCGCGAGCCGCCCACACACTGAAAATCATATTCAGTAATATCCCCGGCGTGACAACCAGCCAGCAGCAGCGGACCGGCAAGCCGGGCACCGGGACCTCGACCGACGACCCCGCGGCGGCCGAGGCGGTCTACCTCGACGCGACCCGGCGGCTGCTGGAGCCGCTCGGCGTGCGCGACGGCGACGTCGTGGTCGACATCGGCCCGGGCGCGGGCTCCGCGACGGTCGCGCTGGCGCAGGCCGTCGGCGAGCGCGGGCGCGTCTACGCCGTCGACCTCGACCGCTCGATGCTCGACGCGACGCTGGCCGCCGCGGCGGTGGCGGGGGTGGCCGAGCGGATCCGCGCGGTCTGCCACGACATCGAGGACGGGGTGCCGCCGCTCCCCGAGCCCGCCGACGCGGTGTGGTCGTCGTGGTGCGTGCACCATGCGCGCGACTGGGACGCCGCCGCGCGGGCGCTGACCGGGCTGCTGCGGCCGGGCGGGGTGCTGTGCCTGGCCGAGGGCGGGCTGCCGACCCGGTGCCTGCCGTGGGACATCGGGATCGGGCGGCCCGGGCTGGAGGTGCGGCTCGACGAGGCGCACGACCGGCATTTCACGCAGTGGTTCTTCGGCAGGCCGGGGGCGCGGCGGCCGGCCCGCGGCTGGGCCGAGATCCTCGGCGACGCCGGACTTTCCGACGTGACCGCGTTCACCGCGCTGGTGGACATCCCGGCCCCGCTGAGCGCCGAGGTCCGCGCGGTGGTGCTGGCCGAGCTCGCGGCCAGGGTCCGCCGGGCCGGGCCGTTCCTGACCCCGGACGACGCCGCCGCCTGGGCGCAGCTGCTCGACCCGGAGGCGCGGGCCTGGCTCGGCCACCGCGCCGACCTCACCCTGCTGACCGCGCGCACCGGCTTCCGCGGCCGCCGACCCGAGCGCTGATCAGCTCGGCATCGCCGCGCAGCGCCGGACCACCTCGAGCACCCGATCGATCTCCGCGGGCGTGTTGTAGACGTGCACGCTGACCCGCACCGCGTGGTCGCGGGAGTCCCGCCCGGCCTGGCAGTGGCTGTCGGCGCGGACCATGATCCCCTCGTCGGCCAGTACGAAGCCGAGGTCGTCGGAGCGGACGCGGGCGTGCCGGAAGGTCACGATGCCCTCCCGGCGCTGCACCGGCGAATCGGCGGCCAGGCTGTCCTGGCAGCCGAGTACCTCGATGTCGGGGAGGCGGCGCAGCCCGTCGGTGAGCCGGGTGGTCAAAGCCGTGGTCCAGGCCAGGATCTCGGGTAGCCCGGCGGCGTCGAGCCAGTCGAACGCGGCCGCGAGGCCGACGATCCCGGCGGTGTTCGGGGTGCCGCGCCAGCCGCCGAGCTCGAACCGCGGGCCGAGCCGGTTGCGCGCCCAGACCGCGCCGACGCCGGGCAGCGCGAGCATCTTGTGCCCGGAGAACACCACGAAGTCGGCGTCGGTCTCGGCGACCGAGACCGGCCGGTGCCCGACGGCCTGCGCGGCGTCCACGCAGATCGGCACCTCCGGCCCGACCGCGGCGCGCACCCGGTGCAGGTTCATGTCCGCGCCGAAGACGTGGTGCACCTGGGTGGCCGCGACGAACCGGGTGCGCGGGCCGACGAGCGCGGGCAGCGCACGGTGGTCGTAGTCGCCGGAGGCCGGGTCGACCGGCAGCGCGAGCACCCGGATGCCGATTCCGGCCTGCTCCAGCCGCTTTCGCAGGTCGAGCCATGGCCGCAGGTTGGCCTCGTGGTCGCCGAAGGGGACGATGATCTCGTCGCCGTCGCGCAGCTGCCCGGCCAGCCAGTCCCCCGCCACCGCGCGCAGCCCGCCGCTGGTGCCGTCGACGAACTCCACCGTCGACCCGGTCCCGGTGTCGCCCAGCGCGGTTCGGACGCGGTCGCGGGCGGCCTCGATCCTGGCGGTGGTCGCGGTGCCCCAGGGGTAGGCGCCGCGCGCGGCATTGGCATTGCCGGTGGTCAGGTACTCGGTGACGGCGTCCAGCACCGCCGCGGGCTTCTGCGTGGTGGCGGCGTTGTCGAGGTAGGCGAGGTCGGGGTTGGCCGCGATGATCGGGAACTGCGCGCGCAGGTCGCGCTGCCACTCCGCCAGCCGGGTCAGGGTCGGGTCGGACACGGTGATCAGTCCCTGACCAGCGGGGCGCCCGCGTCCCGCCAGGCGACGACGCCGCCGAGCAGGCTGCGCGCATCGCGGTGGCCGAGGCGGGTCAGCAGCGCGGCGTACCGGGCGGACTGCTCCCCGACGGGGCAGACCAGCAGCACCGGCCTGCCCGCGCCGAACGGGAGCCCGCCGCGGGTGAGCTCACCGAAGAGCTCGTCGACGATATTGATCGAGTCCGGGATGTGCCTGGCGGTGTAGGCGAACGAGCCGCGCAGGTCGACCACGAGCGGGCGCTCCGCCTCGATCCACGCCCTGGCGGCGGCCACGTCGAGCTGCGCGACGGCGGCGACCTCGGCGTCGGTCACGGTCGCGGGCGAGTCGGCGCGCTCCGGCTGGTTGAAGAGCGCGGGGCGGCGCTTGCGGAGGTAGCTCATGTAGCTCTCGACTCGATCGCACACGATGAATACCGCCGTGCGGCGCTCGGTGAGCTCCGCGTCCAGCGCGGCCAGGTGCCGCAGCGCGCCCGCGTAGGCGGCGCCCGAGGTGGGGCCGCCGAGGATGCCGCAGCGACGGTTCAGCACCAGCATGCCGTCGATCGCCTCGTCGGCGGTCACCGCGTCGATGCCGTCGTAGTTCGCCGGGTCGAAGAGCCCGACCTCGTTGACCTCGTCGATATTGCGGATGCCAGGGATGAAGTCGCTCTTGGCCGCGACCAGCCCGAGCACCGAGACCCCGGGGTTGGCCTCGCGCAGCATCCCGGCCACGCCGGTGGAGGAGCCCGCGGTGCCGACGCACGCGACGAAGATGTCCGGGCCGGTGCCGTCGAGGTCCTTGATGATCTCCGGCGCGGTGCCCGCCCGGTGGGCGTCCCGGTTGCGCGGGTTGAAGTACTGGTCGGTGTGCAGGTATCCGGTGCCCGCCGCGGAGAGCGAGCGGTACATGCGGGTCAGCGGGTCCTCGGTGTCGGTGGGGTCGAGGCACTCGGTGCGGCCGGGCAGCTCCTCGATCTGCGCGCCGAGCAGCAGCAGCAGGTCCTTGACCTCGGGCACCCGCATCCGGTTGGTCACGCTCTTGAACGGCAGGCCGTGCATGGCCGCGATCACCGCCAGCGCCTTGGCGGTGTTGCCGCTGGAGAGCTCCACCACCGCGGCGCCGCGCTCGACGGCGTCGGGGAGCTCGTCGCGCACCATGTTCCAGGCGGGCCGGTCCTTCACCGAGCCGAAGGGGTTCAGCATCTCCAGTTTCGCGTAGAGGTCGATGTTGCTCAGCCCGTGCACCTCCGGTGCGATCCGGACCAGCGGCGTGTCGCCGATGACATCGAGAATGCTCTCGAACTTCACGATCGGTCACCTTTCCCCGGCCAATACTGCTCATCCAGGCACCAGCCCCAGCCGCCGTCCTCGGGGTAGACCGCGACCGTGCGGGCCTGCGCCTGCATCAGCGCGGGCCCCGCGGCGAAATCCATGAAGTAGCCCGCCGTGTTCACGAAGGCCAGCAGGTCGCCCGGGACCGGCAGCCGCGGCAGCAGCACCGCGCGGCGGGTGAGGAAGTCGTCCTCCAGGCACAGGTTGCCGCCGAGGTAGACCGGGGCCTGCTCGCCCGGCGCCTGCCGCGCGGGCAGCAGCACCGGATCCATCAGCACCGCATGGTCTTCGGTGCTGATGTCGCGGGAGTTGGCGGCCAGCCGGACCAGGGTGTCGCCGGTGTGCAGGGTCCGCACCTCGGCGACCCGGGCCAGGGTGAGGCCGCACTGGTCGGTGAGCGCGCGGCCGGGCTCGATGTGCAGGTCGTAGAGGTTCTCCAGCAGCAGCGTCGCCAGCGGCCTGCCGAGCGCGGCGGACTCGCGGGCGAGCAGCTCGGCGAGGTAGTCGGCGCCCGCGAGGTCGCGGTGCGCCGGATAGAGACCGAGCCCGCCGCGCAGCGTCGCGCCATCGGCGCGCAGCCCGTAGCCGTAATTCTGCCAGGTCATGGCCGGGCGCCTGCCGAGCACCGCGCGGCCGAGCTCGGTGGTGTAGCGCTCCCAGTCGGCGCGGGCGGCCAGGTAGTTCACGCCGAAGCCGCCGCCGATGTCGATCGCGGTCGGGGCGAAACCGCGCGCCATCGCCTCGCCCATGGCGAGCAGGCAGCCCTCCAGCGCGAGCGCCTTCTCCTCGATGCCGGTGGTGTCCAGGTGGAAGGCGGTCCCGAGCAGCCGCAGCTCGCTCCGGTGCCGGTCGAGGAGGTCGTAGACCGCGGGCAGCTCGCGGGCGTGCACGCCGAAGCGGCTCGGCCTGCTCAGAATCGGCACGCCCGGCGAGTCGAAGCCGCCGATCCGGATCAGCACCCGCACCGGGTCGAAGCCGAACCGGTCGACGATGCCTGCCAGGCTCGTCAACTCCGCCGCGGAGTCCGCGCCGACCACCGCGCCGACCCGCGCCGCGAGCCACAGGAACTCGGCGTCCTTGGGGCCGGTGGCCATGATCCGCTCGCCGGCGAAGCCGGCCGCGAGCGCGTGCCGCAGCTCGCCGAGCGAGGCGACATCGATCCCGCAGCCGGTCGCCGCGAGTTCGCGGACGAGCGCGGTGGAGCGGTTCGCCTTGTGCGCGAAGTAGATCGTGCCGCCGAGCCGGTGCTCCGCGTAGACCGCGCGGAAGGCCGCGGCGTTCTCCGCCAGCCGCCGCGGCAGGACCAGGTTCAGCGGCGAGCCGAGCGCCTCGACCAGCTCCGCCAGCCGCTCCGGCGCCGCGAGCACCTCGGTCAGCAAACCATCGACGCGCGGTCTCAGCACCAGGTCCGCGTCCACGGCACCCCCTTCGAGCTCCACCGTCACGCCACGGTTCAGGTGCACATGATTATCGTTCGTAACAACGATGTCTCGATCGGCACCTCCACCGCAAGAGCAAGAAGCAAACATCCAGCTCAGACGCGCGCGCGGAAACCCGCCACAGCAACGGATTCCGGCTTCCAGGATACGGCCGGGTGCGTGACCCGCGCGTCGCAATCCCTGCCGGTGCGCTGCCGCGGCACTGCCGCGGCGCGATGGTTACCGGCGAGCACACGCCGGCGCGCGGTCGGTCAGACGGCGGGAGCGCAGAGCTCGACCGTGGTGCCGGACTCCAGGATGGTGAGGCGGGTGTGCGCGGTCAGCTCGCGCATGAGGGCGAGGCCGCGGCCGCGGCGCTGCACGGTGCCGTTCTCCCGGATGGTCGCGCGCGGCAGCCAGCGCCCGCTGTCGGTGACGGTGATCCTGACCTCGCCGCGGCGCAGCTCGGCGACGAGCCGCACCGGGCCGCGGTCGCCGCGGTGCCCGTGCTCGACGGAGTTGGTGCAGGCCTCGCCCGCGGCCAGGAGCAGATCGTAGGCGCGGTCCGCGTCGGGGACGGCGCGGGCCAGCCAGCCGCGCAGCCTGCTGCGCACCGCGGGCAACTCCTCGGCGGCGGCCGGGAACTCGACCCGCAGCGCGGCCTCCTCACCGTCGGTAGCGATCATGCTCTTCCTCCTCGTCGTTCGGGTGCGTACCCGGCCGCGCCCGAATCACACCTGCCCGCCACCACCGCCGGTGTGATGCTGCCACCAGCACCGATAGAGCCGCCGGCGGCTGGGTAACCCGCGAGAAACCGAGACGGGACCACGGCGGAGGGCATGGACGGCATGGGGCAGCAGTGGTCCGGATTCGAGATCGCGACCGAACCGCGCGAGGCGGCGGTGGTGGTCACCGCGTCCGGTGAGGTGGACATGGTGACGGCGGCGCGGCTTCGTGAGGCCCTCGACCGGGCCCAGGACCCGTCGGGGCTGCCGACCGTGCTCGACCTCTCGCGCATCGAGTTCTTCGACTCCTCCGGGCTGGAGGTGCTGGTCGACGTGCACCACCGGGCCCGACTGCGGGTCGTGGCCTCGGCCGCGGTCCGGCGCCCGCTCGGCGTCACCGGGCTGGACCGGGTGCTCGACGTCTACGACGACCTGGCCGCCGCGCTCGCGGACTGAGCTCAGGCGTCGGCCGGGTGCCGGTTGGCCCGGCGCCACGCCGAGGGCGAGCAGCCGAAGGCATCCCGGAACCGGTGCGTCGAGGTAGTCGAGCATGAGCGCGCCCAGCTCGATGGTGGCGGGCCAGGCCGCCTCCAGGATCGCGGTCTTGGCGGCGTCCTCGCGGTCCCGGCTCGGCAGGCTTCCGGAGTGGTAGATGACGGCCACCTCCTCACCCCCGGCTCCGGCGGCGGCGCGTGGTGCCGAGCACGGCTTCGGCGAGCGCGATGGTCGCGGTGCTCAGCGCCTCCCCCGCGGCCCGCGAGATCTCGCCCGCCCTGCCGATGTCGAGCGTGCCGATGTGCCCGCGCGCCAGGTCGTAGAGCGGGCTGAGGTGCAGTGTGCCCGCGGCGCGGGCGAGCTCGGTGTGCGGGATCTCCAGCGCGGCGACCGGGATCCGGACGCAGCGCGAGCTGCCGCCGCCCGCCCAGTGGAAGGTGTAGGGGGCGTCCAGGTCCGCGAGCAGCAGCTCGCCGGGGTGCACCACATGCGCGAGGCCGAACTGCTCGAACCGGCCGATGCCGCGCTCCTGCACGGCGAGGCCGAGCGTGCCGGTGGGGCCGTGCGAGATGTCCCGCGGCGAGCGCGCGAGCCGGATCTCCGAGACCGCGGTGCGGATCATGCTCACGCTGCCGAAGCTCCACGCCTCCACGCAGACCGGGTTGGCGCCGGAGGTGTCGAAGTCGATCGCCGAGACGGGGCTGTTGCGGCGGAACACGCCGCGGGCGGTGGCGGGCTCGGCGGAGCGGTCGCAGCCGGGGCCGCCGACGATCACTGCCATGCGTTTCTCCTGGGTCGACTACCGTCGCGGGGACCGCGCCCCGCTGCTCTTCGTCGCGGGCGGCGGCGACCACATCATGCCGCCCTCGGTGAACCGGGGGAACCACCGCACGTACCGGAAGTCCGCGGCGGTGACCGACTGCCACGAGTTCCCGGGCGGTCTCCTGGTGGCCGGGGGTGAAATTGGCGAAGAGGCCGTACTCGAAGACCCACGACCCCGGCGCCGGGATGGCGTAGCGGTCGTAGACCACGCGCGACCAGCAGCTGGGTCAGGGTGCCGCCGAAGGAGTGGCCCATGATGATCGGCGGGCGCGGCAGCTGGCCTCAGACGGTGCGGAGGAAGGCGAGCAGGTCCTCGTTCAGCTCGTCGCGGTGAGTGTCGGTGATGCCGTGCGGCGCACCGGGGTACACGGTCAGCGCGGCGCCGCGGATGCGGGCGGCGGCGGCCTTGCCGCCGACCTCGAACGGCACCACCTGGTCGTCGTCGCCGTGGATCACCAGCGTCGGCACGTCGACGGCGTCCAGGTCCGGGCGGAAGTCGGTGGCGGAGAAGGCGGCGATGGACTCGTAGGCGTTGCGCGCGCCCGCCTGCAGCCCCTGCCGCCAGAAGGCATCGCGCATGCCCTGCGAGGGGTGCTGCCCGGGCCGGTTGTTGCCGAAGAAGGGGCCGTCGGCGAGGTCGCGGTAGGTCTGCGAGCGGTCGGCGAGCGAGCCCGCGCGGATGCCGTCGAAGACCTCGATCGGCACCCCGCCGGGGTTGTCCTCGGTGCGCAGCATGAACGGCGGCACCGCGGCGACCAGCACCAGCTGCGCGATCCGCGCGCTGCCATGCCTGCCGAGGTAGCGGGCCACCTCGCCGCCGCCGGTGGAGAAGCCGACCAGGGTGACCTGGCGCAGGTCGAGGTGTTCGATGAGCCCGGCCAGGTCGTCGGCGTAGGTGTCCATCTCGTTGCCGTCCCAGCTCTGCGTGGAGCGGCCGTGCCCGCGCCGGTCGTGCGCGATGACCCGGTAGCCGTGCTCGGCCAGGAACAGCTGCTGCCCCTCCCAGCTGTCGGAGTTCAGCGGCCAGCCGTGGCTCAGCACGACCGGGCGGCCGCGGCCCCAGTCCTTGTAGTAGATCTCGGTGCCGTCGGCGGTGGTGTGGATCGGCATGGTTCGCCCTCGCGGTCGGGTGGTGGCTCGTGCCCTGACCCGGCCGAAGGTAGGCCAACGGCACCGCCGCGAACTGCGTCTGCGCGCACGGTTCTGTACTCACGGAGCAGCTGCGCTCTCGGAACAGCGCTGTGCACGCACAGCCAGATCCGGCGCCGCGTCCGGTTCTACGTTGAGCGCAAGCGAACCGTACGAAAGGGACCGAACCGATGTCCGATCCGAGCACCACCTGCCTGCGGCGCCTCGCCGCCGCCATCGCCGTCTCCGCGGCCGTCCTCGGCCTCGCCGCGGGCCCGGCGGCCGCCCAGCCCGGCACCAAGCCGACCGTCGTGCTGGTGCACGGCGCCTTCGCCGACTCGTCCGGGTGGCGCGATGTCGCCGCCCAGCTCGCTGCGCAGGGCTACCCGGTGCGCACCTTCGACAACCCGCTGCGCGGGCCGTCGCACGATTCCGCGGCGCTGGAGCGCGCGCTGGCCGGGATCTCGGGGCCGATCGTGCTGGTCGGCCACTCCTACGGCGGCGCGGTGATCACCAACACGCACGACCCGGACGTGGTCGCAGGCGTCTACATCGCGGCCTTCGCCCCGGCGCAGGGCGAGTTCGTGCAGGGGCTGCTGAACCCGATCACCTACCCGGGCAGCAGGCTGCTCCCGCCCGCGCTGCAGCTCGGCGTGGTCGCCGACGCCACCGGCCCCGGCGGCAGCAACCTGGACGGCTACATCGCCGAGCCGTACTTCCACGAGGTCTTCGCCCAGGACGTCGATGCCGCCACCGCGGCGGACATGTTCGCGCACCAGAAGTCGGCCGCGCTGACCGCCAACCTGGAGCCCTCCGGCGCCCCCTCCTGGAGCTCGGTCCCGAGCTGGTACCTGGTGTCGCAGCAGGACCGGGTGATCCCGCCCGCGCTGCAGCGCTTCATGGCGTCGCGGGCGGCGCCGGGCACCACCACCGAGGTGGACGCCGCGCACGCGTCGCTGGTCTCCCGGCCGGGCGAGGTGACCGCGGTCGTGGTCGCCGCGGCGGAGGCGACCGACGGCTGAGCTCAGCGACCGGCCAGGCCGTGCCGCGGGGTGGTGGTGAGGTAACTGCCGACCCGCTGCACGGTCAGGTTCATCTCGTAGGCGACGGTGCCGAGGTTCGCCGCGTCGGTGGTCTGCAGCGCCAGGCAGGCGTTCGGGCCCGCGGCGGTCACGAAGAGCACCGCGCGGTCCAGCTCGATCATGGCCTGGCGCACGCCGCCGCCCTCGAAGCGGGCGCCCGCGCTGCGGGCGAGGCCGTAGAGCGTGGAGGACATGGCGGCGAAGTGCTCGGCGTCCTCCTGGGTCAGCGCGGCCGAGCGGCCGAGCAGCAGCCCGTCGGTGGAGAGCACCACCACGTGCCTGACCCCGGCGAGCCGCTCGACCAGGTCGTCCAGGATCCAGTTCAGGTCGGCGGGTTCGGGTGCGGTCATCTCAGCTCTCCTTGCCGTCGGCCTGCTCGGCGGCGCTCGCCCGCCGCCCCTGTCGCGTCCCGTTCTCGATGGTGGAGATCATCTCCCTGGCCTGCTCGGCGGTGAGCCGCGGCCGCTCCGCGGTGCGCGGCGCCGCGGCGGTGGCGCCGTGCAGGTGCGGGTTGAGGTTGGCCTGCCGGTTGCGCTTGGGCAGCTCGGGGCGGCCGTCCTGGGGCAGCCGCAGCGGCTGCGAGACCGGCTGCTGCTCCGGCGCCTCCCCCGGGTACGGCCGGGCCGGGCGAGCGGAGACCGGCCGGAAGCTCTGGGTCTCGGCGAGCGGGTCGGCGACCAGCACCGCGGAGCGCCTGGCCTGCGGCGAGCCCGGCGATTCCAGCGCGGGCTGCTGCGGCGCGCGCCCCATCGCCGCGCCGTCGGTGACCGTCTCCCCCGGCAGCACGCTGGCGAGCAGCGTCGCCGGGATGAGCACGACCGCCCTGATCCCGCCGTAGTCCGACTCGGCGAGCTTCACCGCGATCTCGTGCCGCGCCGCCAGCCGGGCGACCACGAAGAGCCCGAGCCGGGAATCACCGGAGAGCGCCGCGACGCCGAAATCCGGCGGTGCGGTGAGCATCTCGTTGGCGCGCACGATATCGCCGGTGGGCATGCCCATACCCTGGTCCTCGATCTCGACCACGACGCCGCGCCCGACCACGCTGCCGGTCACCTCGACCCGCGACTGCGGCGGGGAGAAGCTGGTGGCGTTGTCGACCAGCTCGGCGAGCAGGTGCACCAGGTCGGCGACCATGCCGCCGTGCACGTGCACCTGGGGCATCCGCGCCACCCGCACCCGCGAGTAGTCCAGCGTCTCCCCCACGGCCGAGCGGACCAGGTCGATCATCGCGACCGGGTTGCGCCACTGCCGCCCGACCTGCCCGCCGCCGAGGATGATCAGGTTCTCGGCGTTGCGGCGCTCGCGGGTGGCGAGGTGGTCGAGGCGGAAGAGCGTCTCCAGCATGGCCGGGTCCTCCTGCTTGCGCTCGGCCTCGTCCAGGATCTCCAGCTGCCGGTGCACGACGACCTGGCTGCGGTGCGCGATGTTCAGGAACACCGACTTCACGCCGTCACGGGTGCGGGCCTCGGCGACCGCGGCGTTCACCGCGGTGCCCGCCGCGTGCCCGAATGCCTCGGCGACCTCGCCGATCTCGTCGGCGCCGAAGTCCAGGTTCGGGGCCCCCGCGGCGGGGTCGACCGGCTCGCTGTTCTCCAGCTTGCGCATCATCTCCGGCAGCGTGACATCGGCCAGGGTCAGCGTCTCCGAGCGAAGTCGCTTGAGCCGCCGGATGATCCGGTTCGCGAGCACCACCGAGATGCCGATGGCGAGCAGGCTGACGAGGCCGACGCCCGCACCCGCGAGCAGCGCGTTGCGCGAGTCATCGGCGGCCTTGTCGGCGGCGAGCTGCTGGGTCCGCGTGCTCTGCGCGACCCACATGTCGATCAGCTGCCGGTTGATCTCGGCGGCCGCCGCCCGCCACTCCGCGGCCGGGATCGGCAGCGGCGGCAGCTGCGCGGCAGCGGCAGCCGCGGCGCCCGGCCCGGCGGCAGCGGCGGTCGCCCTGGTCACCGCGCGCCAGCCGATGACGTTCTCCACCACGTCCAGCTTGCGCCAGGCCTCGCTGTTGATCAGCGCGTTCGCCGCGGCGCTCTGCTCGGGGTCGATATCGCGGCTCAGGTTGCCGATCTCGATGCGGTAGTAGCCGACCTGGCGGGCGAACTCCTCCACCGGGACGGTCAGCGCGCCCTGCCCGGACTCCAGCGCGATGGCGAGCGCGTGGCTGCGCGCCATCGACTCGGCGGACTTCAGGATCTGCATGGCCTCGGCCAGCTCGACGCCGATCTCGGCGTCCGGGGCGAGCTGCTGGGAGAGCTGCGAGCCGACCACGACGCTGTCCAGCACCTGGTTGAAGAAGTTGTAGGCGTCGGCGGGCGGCAGCTGCCCGGCATCGGTCGCGGTGCGAACGCCGGAGAGGTACTGCAGCATGGTGTCGATGCCGCCGACGTCCTCGGTGAGCGAGGTGTCGACCGCGCCGAGCTCGCCCTTGGCGGCGTTCAGCGCGTCCACCGCGGCCTGGAACTCGGTGCGCGCCGCGGGCAGCCCCGCGGCCGCGTCGGTGTCGCCGGCCAGCCGCGCCATCGTGCCGAGCCGCTCGGCCTGCAGCGACTCCACCAGCGCACGGCTGGAATCGATGACGCTGCCGGTCTCCACCGCCCAGGCGTGCGTGTCGTTGCTCTGCGTGACCAGGTACGCGGTGGTGCCGACGCCCACCGCGAGCAGGGAAAGACTCGGGACGAGCGCGATGGCCAAAACCCTCGTCCGGACACCGAGCCGCACTGTGAACATCGACACAAACTACTGAGTCGAAGCCGTACAGTCCGCTTCTGTCCCGCTGATCGGGATCGGCATTGACTCCGTCCGAGTGGAAATACCGGGCGAGAATAACACTCTCTTTTTTCGAGAGCAAGATATTGACCAGCGCTTCGCGGCGGTGCTAAGCATGTGCACAGCGCTCGAGGGCATCGGGGCTCGGCACCGGAAGGGATTCGCCATGACACTGCAGTCGGTACTGGACGACATTCGCGAGCGCCCGGGCACGGGCGACGTCATCCCGGTCATCGATCCCTCGACCGAGGAGCAGATCACCGAGTTCACCGACGGCGGCGGCGAGGCGGTGAACGAGGCGGTGGCGCGCGGCAAGGCCGCGTTCGAGTCCGGGGTCTGGCACGAGCAGCCCGCCCGCGAGCGCGCCAAGGTGCTGTGGAAGATCGCCGACCTGATGGACGCGCACGCCGACGAGTTCGCCGAGCTGGACTCGCTGAACACCGGCATGCCGCTGGCCCAGGCCAAGATGATCCTGCCGACCAGCGCCGAGTTCTTCCGCTACTACGCCGGCTGGTGCACCAAGACCAACGGCAGCGCCTACGAGGTGCAGATGTCCGGCGGCGTCTCCGGCAACTACGCCAACATGCACGCGTACACGCTCAAGGAGCCGCACAGCGTGGTCGGGCTGATCTTCCCGTGGAACGGGCCGATCTTCAACGCCTGCGCCAAGATCGCGCCCGCGCTCGCCGCCGGGTGCAGCAGCGTGATCAAGCCCGCCGAGGAGACGCCGCTCTCGGCGGTGCTGCTGGACCGGCTGATCCGCGAGGCAGGCGTGCCGGACGGCGTGGCGAACCTGGTGACCGGCTACGGCCACACCGCGGGCGCCGCGCTCACCACGCACCCGGACGTGGAGAAGATCGCCTTCACCGGCTCCACCGAGGTCGGCAAGAAGATCGTGGAGGCCTCGACCGGCAACCTGAAGAAGGTCATGCTCGAGCTGGGCGGCAAGTCACCGGTGCTGATCTTCGACGACGCCGACCTGGACATGGCGATCTTCATGGCCGCCATGGGCATCTTCGTGCACTCCGGCCAGGGCTGCGTCTGCGGCTCCCGGATCTTCGTGCAGCGCGGGGTCTACGACCGGGTGGTGGAGGGGCTCGCGACCGTCGCGAACAACTTCAAGCTCGGCAGCCCGAAGGAGGAAGGCTGCATGAGCGGCCCGCTGATCAGCGCCAAGCAACTGAAGCGGGTCATGGGCTACATCGACGAGGGCAAGGCGGACGGCGTCGAGGTGGTCACCGGCGGCTACCGGCTGGACCGCCCCGGCTACTTCGTGCACCCGACCGTGCTCGCCGGCGTCGACCCGGCCACCAGCAGGCTGTACCAGGAGGAGATCTTCGGCCCGGTGGTCACCGTGCTGCCCTTCGACACCGAGGAGGAGGCCGCGGCGCTGGCCAACGACACCAGCTACGGCCTGGCCGCGACCGCATGGACCACGAATCTCAGCCGGGCGCACCGGATCGCCAAGAAGCTGCAGGCGGGCACGGTGACGCTGAACAGCCAGCTGAACTTCGACCACAACGTGCCCTTCGGCGGCTACAAGCAGTCCGGCTGGGGCCACGAGTTCGGCCGCGAGGGCATCGAGGCGTACCTCAAGACCAAGTCGGTCTGGGCTCAGCTCTGACCGGCGCCGGGGTGATCGGGCTCGACCGTCCCGCGCAGGCCGCCGATCACCCGCATGGCGTGGTAGATCGCGAGCGCGGCGAACGCGCCGAGCGCGATGCCGCCGAAGTTCAGGTCGCCGATCCGCCAGGTGAAGTCGGCGATGCCGACGACCAGCGGGATGGCGGCGGTGAACTGGTTGATCGGCTTGCCGAAGTCCACTCGGTTGGTCACCCAGATGTGCACGCCGAGAATGCCGACCAGGCCGTAGAGCGCGGTGGTGACCCCGCCGAGCACGCCCGCCGGAATTGCGGCGATCACCGCGCCCACCTTGGGTGAGAGGCTGAGCGCGACCGCGGCGGCGCCCGCGACCCAGTAGGCCGCGGTCGAGTAGACCTTGGTCGCCGCCATCACGCCGATGTTCTCGGCGTAGGTGGTGGTGGCCGAGCCGCCGCCGCTGCCTGCCAGCACGGTGGCGATGCCGTCGGCGGCCAGCGCCCGGCCCATCCGCTTGTCGTAGTCGATGCCGGTCATGGTGGTGATCGACTTGACGTGGCCGATGTTCTCCACGACCAGCACCAGCACCACCGGCAGGAACATGGGCAGCACCGCGAGCTGGAAGCTCGGGGCGTGGAACTCCGGCAGCCCCACCCAGGCCGCGTCGGCGATGCCTGACGTGTCGACCTCGCCGCGGGCCAGCGCGAACAGGTAGCCGAGCAGCACGCTGGCCACGATCGCCAACCGGCCGAGCAGCCCGCGGAACAGCACCAGGCAGAGCACGAGCAGCACCAGTACCACCGTCGCGGTGATCGCGTCCTGCTCGTAGTTGGCCTTGGCGGTGGGCGCCAGGTTCAGCCCGATCAGCGCCACGATGGTGCCGGTGACCACCGGCGGCATCAGCGCCTCGATCCAGCCGGTCCCGGCGACCTGCACCACGACCCCGATCACCACCAGCAGCGCGCCGACCACCACGATCCCGCCGAGCGCGGCCCCCATCCCGTTCGAGGCGGTGGCCGCGAGCACCGGCGCGATGATCGCGAAGCTGGAGCCCAGGTAGCTGGGCAGCCGGTTCCGGGTGATCAGCAGGAACAGCAGCGTGCCGATCCCGGAGAACAGCAGCGTGGTCGAGGGCGGGAAGCCGGTGAGCACCGGCACCAGGAAGGTGGCGCCGAACATCGCGACCACGTGCTGCAGCCCGATGCCGACGGTGCGCGGCCAGGTCAGCCGCTCGCCGGGCCCGATGACGCCGCCGGTGTCGACCTTCGTCCACCGGAACATCGCGCCGGTGTGCGGTTCGGGGGTCGTCATGCAAGCAGTCTGCGGCATCGGCGCGGGTTGCGCCGGATTCGCCGCGCTGCTCAGGCCCCGCGGCCGGTGCGCTGCTGCAATTCATCGATGAGCTGCGAGGCCTGCGCCTTGGTCAGCTCGTCCGGGACCTCCTCCCCCGCCTCCTGGGCGAGGGTGTGCACGTACGATTCCTGCGGGCCGGTCATCGGCTCGTCCCCGGTGGTCCACTCCTCGGGGTCCTTCTCCGGCGTCGGCTGCACCATGGCCACTCCCTCCACTCGACAGAACGTGTGTTCGATTCCAGCGGTACCCGGATCGTCGCCGGTCAATCCCGCGGGGCGTACATGATCACCGCCACCCCGGCCAGGCAGAGCAGCGCGCCGGTGACGTCCCAGCGGTCCGGGCGGAAGCCGTCCAGCGCCATGGCCCAGAGCAGCGAACCCGCCACGAAGACCCCGCCGTAGGCGGCCAGGATGCGGCCGAAGTCGGCGTTCGGCTGCAGGGTGGCGACGAAGCCGTACACCCCGAGGGCGAGCACCCCGGCGCCGATCCAGATCCACCCGCGGTGCTCGCGCACCCCCTGCCAGACCAGCCACGCCCCGCCGATCTCGGCGAGCGCGGCCGCGGCGAACAGCAGGATCGAGCGCAGCACGGTCACAGGGGGTGAGGGTAGTGCGCGGTCAGCGCCAACCCCGCGGCCGCGGCGAGCACGGTGACGGCGAGGCTGCCGAGGGCGTAGCCGAGCGCGGCGCGGTAGCGGCGGTCCCGGACCAGCCGAACGGTCTCGAAGCTGGCGGTGCTGAACGTGGTGTAGCCGCCGCAGAACCCGACGCCGAGGATCAGCAGCAGGTGTGGGTCGGCGCCGCGCTCGAGCACCAGGCCGGTGAGGATGCCGAGCAGGAGCGAGCCGGTGGCGTTGACGAGCAGGGTGGCCAGCGGGAGCGTCGGCGCCCAGCGGTGCCGGACGGCGGCGTCGACGGCGAACCGGGCCATCGCCCCCGCGGCCCCGGCGACGGCCACCCAGAGCGTGGTCACGCCGCCGTACCGCGGCGGTGCACGACCGCGCCGAGCGCGATGCCCGCGGTGGTGGCGAACCCGCCGATCAATACCGTGCCGAGCCCGTACCCGGCCGCGACCCACGGATGCCCGTCGCGGAGCAGCAGGTCGGTGTCGACGGCGAGCGCGCTGTAGGTGGTGAAGGCGCCGAGGAATCCGGTGCCGACGGCGAGCCGAACCCGCTGCCGCCACCCGGTGTCCGGCCCCGCCCGCAGCAGCGCCTCGAGCAGCACGCCGAGCAGGAAGGCCCCGGTGACGTTGATCGCGAAGGTGGCGGCGGGCCAGCCGCCGGCCCGGTGCGGGAACCAGAGCCCGAGCCGGTAGCGCAGCGCGGCACCGGCCAGCCCGCCCGCGCCGACCAGCAGCAGCGAACGGAGCGGGACGATCGGCGACATCGGGCCTGACTCCTTCCACGCGGCGGGAAAGCAGTGCGGCGAGCCTACCGCGCTCATCGCACTCGCCCGGCTACCCCTAGGCAGACGGAAGAATCTTCAGTAACTTATTACGCATCGGGCAGAGCCCGACCAGCCCTGGATAGGACCGATCGGCAGCCACGGACATGACCGCACTACGAATCGCTGGTAACAGCATGCTCGCGCGCACCTGCGCCGAGTGCGCGCAGGCGCTGCTCGACGGCCACGACGAGCCGGGCACCGTCGCCCGGTTGGAGCAGCTGGCGGTGCAGGGGGCGCGGGACGAGCAGCCGCTCGACGTCATCCAGCACGCGATCCACGAAGCGGTGACCGCCGCGCTCGACCCGACCGCGGGGCCGGGCGATCCGGACCTGGCGGGCAGGCTGCGCCGCATGGTCGAGGTGCTCGACCTGATGATCACCACCGTCGCCACCGGCTACCTGCGCGAGCTGCGGATCCTGATCGAGGAGCGGCGGCACGCCGTGCGCGCCATGACCTCCGCGCTGCTCGCGGGCACGCTCGATGCCGCGCCCGCGGCGGAGCACGGCATTCGGATCGCCCCGCGCTACCTGGTGCTCGCGCTCGCCGCCGACCTGGACGACGTCGAGGTGCCGCACCGGCGGCTGCGGCGGGTCAGGGCGGTGCTGACGGGCCGCTGCGGCGAGGACACCCTCGCGCTGCTCGACGACACCGGCGGCATCGTGCTGCTCCCGGCGGACCGCTGCGGCACCGGCGAGCTCCGCGCCCTGATCTCCGAGCTGACCGAGGCGGCCGAGTGCACGCTGCTCGCGACGGTGGAGTCGGCCGCGGTGCCGCGCATCCCGGCCGCCGCGCAGCGGGTGCAGCGGCTGCTCGGGACGCTGACCGCGCTGCACTACCCGAGCGGGCTCTACCTGTTCGAGGACATGGCGCTGGAATACCAGCTGACCATGCCGGGCCCCGCCCGCGACCGGCTCGCCGCCGTGCTGCGCCCGCTCGAGGAGCAGCCCGACCTGCTGACCACGCTGCGCACGCACCTGCGCAACGAGCTGCGCCGCCGCCGCACCGCCCGTGAGCTGCGCATCCACCCGAACACCCTGGACATGCGGATCAAGCGGATCACCCGGCTCACCGGCTACGACCTGACCACCGTCGACGGCGCCTGGACGCTGCGCTCCGCGCTCGTCGCGCACGCGCACCACGCCGTTGCCGGGTAGCACCGCCGCCGACGTGGGCGTTCCCCGGTAGCCGGGCGCGATGCGGCGCCGACGGGGTAGCGTCAGGTCGATCGGCGAACCCGCCCCCGCTTTCCCGGGGGCGGCCACCGCCGTTTCCGGCTTCGGGTGACGGCACCCGGGTTCCCGCCGGGACGAGTCGAGGAGCAGCATTGCCCGCGCCCCACACCACCGAGACCGACCACGACGAGGCCAGGACCTTCGCGCACGTGCGCGCCGCGGAGAAGGCGGCCGACGAGCAGCGCGCCGCGCTGGCCGCCAAGACGGTCGCCGAGTACTCCAGGGACGCCGCCGAGTGCAGCGCGCTGCTGGACATGCTCGGCCTCGATGTGGCCGATCTGCGCTGAGCCGGGCTACTCCGGCAGCACGGTCCCGGTGGTCATGAAGATGGTGCGGCGCCCGACCTCGACGGTGTGGTCGGCGAAGCGCTCGTAGTAGCGGCCGAGCAGCGCGAGATCCACCGCCGTCGGGGCGCCGTCGTAGAACTCCGGGCCGAGCACGGCATTGAGCAGGTCGCGGTGCAGCCCGTCCATGACGTCGTCCTCGGCGTCCAGCGCGGCGGCGCCCTGCACGTCACCGGTGGCGAGAACCCTGGCCGCGTCACCTGCCATCTGCACCGCCGCCGCGCCCATCCTGGCGACCGTGGTGCGCAGCGAATCCGGCACCACCGGGTCCGGGTGGCGGCGGCGGACCAGCTCGGCGATGTGCGCGCAGAGCCCGCCCATCCTGGCGAGGTTGCCGGAGAGCTGCAGCGCGGTCACCACCCGGCGCAGCTCGGAGGCGACCGGCGCCTGCAGCGCCAGCAGCATGACCGCGGACTCCTCGCACTCCTCGCCCATCGTGCCCACCTGCGCGCACAGGTCGATGGCGCGCTCGGCCTGCTCGATGTCGGCGTTCAGCAGGGCATCGGTGGCGATGCCGATGGCGTCACCGTCCCGCAGACACATCTGCTCGAGCACGACGGTGAGCTGTTCGAGGTCCTCGTGGAAGCGGGTGCGCATCACCCCATACAACCACCCGATCAGCCGTCGTGGATGGTGAGGAGGTAGCCCTCCGGCCCGGCGACGGTGAAGGTCCGGCCGAAGGGGCTGTCCCGCGGCGGGTCGGCGATCGGAATTCCGGCGGCCGTGAGCCGTTCGTGCAGCGCGTCGGCGTCATCGGTGGCGAGCCACAGCGCGATGCCGAGCCCGGCGGGGCCGCGCTCCAGGTCGGTGCCGGGCAGCGGCTCCCTGACCGCGAACGGGATCGGTTCGGTGGCGAAGACGACCGCCCCCGGCGGCGCGGCGGGCGCCCTGGTGAGGCCGAGGTGCCGCTCGAAGAAGGCGGCCGCGGCGTCGACGTCGCGCACCTGCAGAGCGAGGAAATCGGGTCCGGTCACGGTCATGCCGTGCTCCTTTCAATGTCAGTACTTTGACATCACCGACAGTAGGCGCGGCCGGGCCGGTATGTCAAACTGCTGACATGTCGAAGAAGCAGGCGACCCCGCCGCACGCCGCCGCGGACATCACCGAGCACGTCGGTTACCGGCTCAAACGCGCCGCGGCGGCGCTGCGCTCGGCCATGGACCTCGCGCTGCGCGAGCACGACCTGACGGTGCCGCAGTACTCCTGCCTGGAGTTGCTCGACGAGCAACCGGGAATCTCGGGGGCCGCGCTGGCCCGCGGCACCTTCGTCACCCGCCAGTCCTCGGCGGTGGTACTGCGCGGACTGCAGGAGGCGGGGCTGATCACCCGCCCGGCCGCGGCCGAGCACGGCCGCGCGCTGCCCGTGCACCTCACGGCCGCGGGGCAGGCCAGGCTGGACGGCGCGCGCGGCGCCGTCTACGCGGTGGAACGGCGGATGATCGCCACCCTGCCCGCCGCCCGGCTGCGGGCGCTGCTCGCCGATCTCGACCGGATGACAGCAGCGCTCACACCCGGAGGAGAATGATATTCTCCTCCAATGCGAGGACGGATCGAGACCGCGGCGCTGGCCCGCGCCGATCAGGATTGCGCGCGGGCCGAGGCGAGCCTGGACTCCTGCCTGGCCGCCGTCGCGGCCGCGATGCCCCGCACCGACCGGGTCACCCGGTTCATGCAGCTCACCGAGCGCTTCGCCACCGAGCCGGAGACGGAATCGCTCGCCGTCTTCGCCGCCGCCGCGCTGACCGGTCTCAGCGACGGGGTCGGGCACCCCGCCCCGACCGTCCGCGACGACCGCGCCCGCGCGGCGGCGGAGCTGCTCGCGCGGACCGAACGCAACCTCGCCGATCTCTGCGCGGCCACCGCCGCGACCCCGCTCGACCGCACGCTGATCTACGTGAACCTGGTGCGCGCCTTCGTCCGCGACACCGAAATCGGACCGCACGCCGCGCTGCCCACGCTCACCGCCGCCGCGGTGCTGCGGCTCACCGCCCGGGGCTGATCAGCTCCGCAGCGCGATAGCGCGGACCGACAGCGCACCGCCGTCGGCGAGCACCCGCAGGGTGACCTCGGCGCCGGGGGCGGTGAAGTCGAGCGTGTGCGCGCCCGCGGGGAAGGGCCGGGATTCCAGGATCTCGCCGTCGCCGTGCACGGAGACCGTGGCCGCGGCGGCGGGTTCGGCGGTGCCGATCTCGAAGGCCAGGGTGTACCCGGTGCCCGGCCGCACCGCGACGGACCTGGCGATCCGGCCACCGGGGCCGAGCCGGAACGACCGGCCGTCGTCGGCGATCTCCTGTTCACCGGGCATGCCCTCGATCTCCCAGCCGTCGAGGTCGCCGTTCGCGGAGGTGCTCATGCGCCGCGCAACCGCACTTCCTCGGTGAGCGCCGCGGCAGCATCGCGCAGCGCGGTGGGGTCCGGCTCGGCGCCGAGCCTGCCGCGCAGGTCGGCGCGGTCCACCACGAGCAGCCCGGCCTGGGAGTCGTCGGTCCAGCCGGTCACCTGCGTGACCTGGCCGCCGGTCAGGACGAGCGCGGCGGATTCGTCGGCGGCCAGCAGGGCGCGCAGCTGGTCGGGGGTGACCTCGTCGGCAGTCATGTGGCCCGGATGCCCCGGCCGGTGGGGTGGAAACCCGGATCGTAGGGTGGCCGGGTGATCGTCGTCGATGCCGCGAACGTGGTGGGTGCCAGGGCCGACGGCTGGTGGCGGGACCGGGCCGGGGCCGCGCGCAGGCTGCTCGCCGAACTCGCCGCGGCCGCGCTGTCGGAGGACGTGGTCGTGGTGCTCGAGGGGGCGGCGCGGGCGGCGCTGGACGGCACCGAGTACACCGGGGTGCGGGTGGTGGCGGCGCCGGGCACGGGCGACGACACCGTCGTCGAGGTGGCCGCCGCCGCGGGCACCGACGTCACGGTGGTGACGGCCGATCGGGAGCTGCGGCGCCGGGTCGAGGCGGTGGGCGCGCGGACGGTGGGGCCGCGCACGCTGCTCGACCGGCTCGGCTGACGCCCGGTCAGCGGGCGAGCGCCTCCCGGAAGAGCGGCCACGAGTTGTGCAGGTCCTGCTCCCAGTAGGACCAGGAGTGGGTGCCCGCGGGGCGGAAGTCGAAGGTCGCGGGAATCCGCAGCTCCGCGAGGCGATCCGCGAGCTGGTGCGTGCACTCGTCGGTGACCGCCTCCAGGATGCCGCCGACGGTGACCCGGTCCAGGAGCTCGCCGGGGGTGTCGCGGGCCGGGTCCGGGGTGTCCAGCGGGCCGGGCAGGCCGGTGCCGGTGGTGATGTAGAGCAGGGTGCCGCGCAGCGCATCGGCATGCAGGTAGGCGTCGTTGGCCGACCAGGCCGGGTCGGAGAACGGCCCCCACATGTTCACCGGGTCGCCGCCCCAGCGCCCGACCACCGCGGCCACCGCCGCCTGCCCGCGCGGATCCGAGATCCGCACGCAGCCGCTGTACGAGCCCACCGCCCGGTACAGCCCCGGCTTCGCCACCGCGAGCTGCAGCGCCGAGGTGGCCGCCATGGAGATCCCGGCCACGGCGTTGGCGCCGGTGCCGTGGAAGGCGGCGTCCACGATCGGCGGCAGCTCGGCGGTGAGGAAGGTGGCCCAGCGCTGCCTGCCGAGCAGCGGGTCGTCGGCGCGCCAGTCGGTGTAGTAGCTGCCCGCGCCGCCGTTCGGGATGACCACGGTGACCTGCTCGTCGGCCAGGAAGTCGAGGACGTCGGTCTGCTCGATCCAGCTGCTGCCCAGCTCGCCGCCGCTGGAGCCGTTGAGCAGGTAGAGCACCGGGGCAGGCGCGGACGGGTCGCGCGCGGGGAGCACGGTGAGCGCGATGTCCTGGCGCATGGCCGCCGAGAAGACGCTGACCTCCAGCGCCCGGCTCGCCGTCCGGTTCGTCGCCACCAGCCGCGAGCCCGCTGCGGCGATGCCAGGCCCCTCCGGTGCGATCGCGGGCACCGGGGCGGCGGAGACCGGCGGGGCGAGGACGACGGCGGCGAGCAGGGGAACGGCGAACCCACCGCGACGCCGCCGCGCACGGGAACCGGCCACGAGGCACCTCCCGTGCTCCATCGAACAGTTGTGAGGCCGAACGCTAGGACGCCGTCGCCGTTTCCGGCAAGGGGGTTCGCGCGGAGTTGGGACGGGCGCCGAAAACCCGGGGTGCCCGCTGGTAACCGTCACAACGGCGGCTCACCGCCGCAGCGCCGCCCGGAACAGCGGCCACGAGGTGCGCAGGTCCTGCTCCCAGTACTTCCAGGAGTGCGTGCCGGTGGCGCGGAAGTCGAAGGTGGCGGGGATGTCCAGCTGCCGCAGGCGATCCCGGAGCTGGTGTGTGCAGCGCGCGGTGATCGCCTCCAGCGCGCCGCCGAGCGTGATCTGGTCGGCGAGTTTGCCCGGGTCGCCGTCGAGCTCCTCGACGGTGTCGAACCGGCCGGGCGCGCCGGTGCCCGCGCTGACGTACAGCGTGACCCCGCGCAACTTCTCGGCGTGCAGGTAGGCGTCGTTGGCGGCCCAGGCCGGGTCGGTGAACGGACCCCACATATTGACCGGGTTGCCGCGCCAGCGCGCGACGACCGCGGCCACCATGGCCTGCCCGACCGGGTCGGAGGTGCGCACGCAGCCGCTGTAGGAGCCGACGGCCCGGTACCGGCCGGGCGCGGCGACGGCGAGCTGGAAGACCGAGGCGGCGGCCATGGAGATCCCGGCGACGGCGGCGGCGCCGGTGCCGTGGAATCGCCGGTCGATCAGTGCGGGCAGCTCGGCGGTGAGGAAGGTGGTCCAGCGCTGCCTGCCGAGCGCGGGGTCGTCCACCCGCCAGTCGGCGAAGTAGCTGCCCGCGCCGCCGTCGGGGACCACCACCGTCACCTGTTCCTGCGCGAAGAAGCCCGCCAGGTCGGCGCGGTCGGTCCAGCCGCTCTCGTCGATGTCGCCCGCGGCGCCGTTGAGCAGGTAGAGCACCGGGGCGGGGGCGTCCGGGTCGCGGGCAGGGAAAACGGTGAGCCCCATGTCCCTCCGCATGGCGTCGGAGTACACGGTGACCCGCTGCGCGCGGCCGTCCCCCGGTGGCTCCGCCGCGGCGGGGGCAGCGAGCGGCACCGTGGTGAGCAGCGGCACCGCGAGGCAGCAGGCGTGCAGCACGGCGCGACGGAGACGGCCTCCTTTCGGCACGGGACACCTCCTGAGCAGCGGTAATATCCCGAAGCTAGGGCCGATTCGCCCAAGCGACAGCCGTTTTCCCGGTTTCTTGGGATGCGTGGCGAATCGATTCCGGGGATCGCTGGTATCGGTCACAAATCCGTGCCGGACCACCGTTCTGCCCGGTCTCGTGCTGTTCACTCGGAGCGACCCGGAGGACAGGGAGGGGCACCGTGGCCCGTTTCGGATGGGGCGCCGCATGACCGAGCAGACGTCCGTGCGCACCAGGCTCGCCCGCGCGCTGCCCGCCCCGATCACCGGGTACCGCGGCAGCGATCCGCTGCCCGCCTTCGCGACCGGCTGGGTGACGGTGATCGCGCTCGGCACCCTCGCCCTCCTGCTGCTGCGCGCCGGGCGCTACGACTGGTACGGCGACGAGCTGTACTTCCTCGCCGCCGGGCACCGGCCCGCGGTCAGCTACGTCGACCAGGGCCCGGTGCTGCCGCTGCTCGCCTACGCCATGGACGCCGTCGCCCCCGGCTCGCGCACGGTGTTCCGGTTGCCCGCGATCCTGTGCGCCGTGGCCTCGATCGTGCTGACGGCGGTGTGCGCCAGGGAGTTCGGCGGCGACCGCAGGGCCCAGGTCTTCGCCGCGGTGGGCGCGGCGGGCGCCCCGTTCCTGATCTTCCAGTCCGCGGCGCTCTCCACCTACGCCGTCGACTCCCTGCTGGTCGCGCTGCTGCTCTGGCTGCTGGTGCGCTGGGTGCGGACCGGGCGGGACGGGCTGCTGGTCGGCGCCGCGCTCACCGCCGCGCTGGCGTTCCAGGTGAAGCCGCTGGTCCCGGTGTTGCTCGCCGGAGTCGTCCTGGGCGTGCTCGCCTTCGGGCCGCGCGCGCTGCTCGGCAGGCCCGCGCTGTGGGCGGCGGGCGGGGCCGCGGCGCTCACCGCGCTGCCCGCGGTGCTGTGGCAGGCCGCGCACGGCTGGCCGCAGCTCGCCATGGGCGCGGTGATCCGCGGCGAGCAGCAGGCGGTGGCGGGCGGCATCGTGCAGCTGCCGGTGCACGTCGTCACGCTCACCGGGCCGCTCGGCACCGCGCTCGGCCTGGCCGGGCTCTGGGCCCTGGTGCGCACGCCGGAGCTGCGCGACTACCGGTTCCTGGCGGCGGCCGCCGCGCTGCTCGCGGCCTTCGTCGCGCTCGCGGGCGGGCGCCCCTACTACCTGGCCGGGCTCTTCCCGGTGGTGTTCGGGGTCGGCGCGGTGGCGGTGGTGCACAGCAGGGCGCTGCTGCGGCTCGGCGCCGCCGCGCTCGGCGCCGTCTCGGTGGCGCTCACCCTGGTGCTGCTCTTCGCGCTGCCCGTCCCCGCCGTCCGGGAACCCGCGCGCACCCAGCGGGAGATGTCCGATCGGCTGCGGTACACCGGAACCACCGGCTGGGCCGAGTTCGTCGCCACCGCCGAGCAGGCCCACGCCCGCGCCCCGGCGGGCACCCCGATCGTCACCGAGAACTACTGGCAGGCAGCCGGTCTGGAAGCGCTCACCGAGCTCCCCGCGGTGCACAGCCCGAACCGCGGCTATGCCACATTCGGGCCGCCGCCGGAGAGCGCGCGGGCCGTCCTCTACGTCCTCACCGGCGCACCGGAACCCGCTTGGCGCGCCCTCTTCCCCGCCGCCACCGCGGTGGCGAGCGCGGATCGCCCGCTCGGCTTCCCCGGCCTCTCCGCCGGCGTCACGATCTGGCGCTGCGACCGACCGGCCGCCGGCTGGGCCGCCGCCTGGCGCACCCTCTCCGATCCGCACTTCGACGCGGGCTGGTAGCGAGCCATAGCGAATTAGGCTGCCCTTAGTTAGGGTGGGCTTCATGGGCGAACCGGTACAGCTCGGCGCAATCCAGGAGACACTGCTGATCCCGCTGTTCGGCCGCGCGGAGGACGCGCGCGGCCCGCACAGCGTGCTCGCCGACCGCAGGGCGGTGGAGCTGGTCGAGGCGATCGACTACGACTTCGCCAGGTTCCGCGGCCCCTCGCTGGCAGGGTCGGTGCTGCGGGCCTCGATCTTCGACCAGTACGTCCGCGACTTCCTCACCGCGCACCCCGACGGCACCGTCGTCGACCTCGGCTGCGGCCTCTCCACCCGCTTCGACCGCCTGGACAACGGCACCGCGCACTGGTTCGACCTCGACGTGCCGGACACCATGGCGCTGCGCCGCCGGTTCTTCCGGGACGGCGAGCGCTACACCATGCTCGACGGCTCGCTCTTCGACAGCGACTGGCACGACGTGGTCACCGCCCGCGGCGGCCCGATCTTCCTGCTCAGCGAGGCGGTGCTGCTCTACTTCCCCGAGGAGCAGGTGCACGCCGTGCTGCGCGACTGGGTGCGCCGCTTCCCCGACAGCCCCGTCGCCTTCGACACCGGCGGCCCCGCCATGATGAAGACCCAGGACCGCAACCCGGTCTTCCGCGCGGTCAGCGCGCGCATGAAGTGGACCTGCGCGAAGCCCGCCGAACTCGCCTCCCTCGGCCTCACCCTGGTCGACTCCCGCACCTTCGGCACCCCGCAGCCCGCCGTCGCCGCGCGCTGGCCCGCCAGGCAGCGACGGTTGTTACGGCTCTTCCGGTGGGCGCCGCCGGTCGCCACCTACAAACTCAATCTCTTTCGCACGTGATCGGGTCACCAACTCCCCCGACCCAGATCGAGTGAGCCGTCGATCGAGCACAGGCGGCGCACGACGGCGCGGACCCGGCGGCGGAGCGTGCCGGGAGGGGCAGGTTCGGCGGCACGGACGGGTGACTCGTCCGGACGGCGGAAACGGGCTGTAGCGATCATCAGGCACCCCCGCGAGCTGCATCGGAATCGCCTTGCGCCCATTGTGTCCGATCTGGAGAGCGAATACGACCCCGTCAGGGTGTCATTCCACCGGGTCGCCGCGCGCACCATCCGAGCCACCGATCCGAGACCTGGAGCCCCGATTCCGCGGTCATCGCGTGAGTTCGCGCAGTGTTTCGGCGATCACCGAGACCACCCGCTTCGCGTGCTTCTCCAGGTAGAAGTGGCCGCCGTCGAAGGTGTGCAGGGCGCCGTTCCCCGTGGTGTGCCGGTGCCACCGCTCGGCCTCGGCCACCGTGGTGCGCGGGTCGTCGGTTGCGGTCAGGACGACGATCGGGGCGGTGATCGTGGTATCCGGCTCGGCGTGGTAGGCCTCGACGGCCCGGTAGTCGTTGCGGATGGCGGGAAGCACCATGGCGCGCATCTCCGGGTCGTCCAGGACGCGCGAATCGGTGCCGCCGAGAGCGCGCATTTCCGCGACGATGGTGGCATCGTCGCGGAACCGCGCGCTCTCGTCGCGGATCACGCTCGGCGCCCGGCGGCCGGAGGCGAAGACGACCAGCGGCCCGGCACCGCTCGCCTCGAAGCGCCGCGCGACCTCGAATGCCAGCACCGAGCCCATGCTGTGGCCGAAGAAGGCGACCGGGCCCTCCATGGCCGGGATCAGCGCGGCGTGCACCCGATCGGCGAGCTCCTCGATGGACGGGACGAACTCCTCGTTGCGCCTGTCCTGCCTGCCCGGGTACTGCACGGCGCGCACGTCGAATTCCGGCGTCAGCGCGGTCGAGACCGGGAAGAAGTAGCTGGCCGAGCCACCCGCGTGCGGGAAGCAGATCAATCGGGCACCGGCCTCCGGCGCCTCGTGGTAGCTGCGGAGCCAGAGCCCCGTGTCGACGGGTGTGGTCATGGACCAATCCTTTCGGGTCGGGGTCACCAGGTCACGGGGAGGCGCGCGAAGCCGCGCATCCCCATTCCGTCCCTGCGCGGCAACCATTTCGGGTCGACGGCGAGGCGGAGAGACGGCATCGTCTGCACGATGGCGGTCAGCGTCTCCTGGAGTTCGATACGCGCCAGCCTGGCGCCCATGCAGAAGTGCGGGCCGAAGCCGAAGGCGACGTGCCTGCCCGCGCCCGGCCGCTCCGGGTCGAGCACGCCGGGGTTCTCGAAGACCGCCTCGTCGTAGTTCGCGGAGACCAGGCAGGGCACTACCGCATCACCCTTGCGCACCATCGTTTCGCCGATCGCAACGTCCTCCAGCGCCGTGCAGGTCATGGCGCCGGAGGGGCTGAGCGCGATGTAGCGCAGCAGCTCCTCGACGCCGGCCGGGATCCCGGCCGGGTCGGCGCGCATCCCGGCCGCCAGCCCGGGGTGGGTGATCACGACGTAGACCATGCTGGTGATGAGTGTCGCGGTGCTCTCGTAGCCGGCCACCAGGATGGCAATGGCGTTGGTGATCACCTCCCGCTCGGAGAAGCCGTCGCCGTCGTGCCGCACCGCGAGCAGTGCGCTGATCAGGTCGTCCTCGGGTGCGGTTCGCCGATGCCGCACCAATTCACCGATGTAGGCGGAGAGCGTGCTCCAGGCCCGCCCGACGTCGTCACGCGAGCGGGTGGCCATGGAGACGACCACGTCCACCGACTCGTCGAAGCGGTCGCGGTCGCGGTACGGCATACCGAGCAATTTGCAGACCGTCTCGCGGGGCAGCCGGTCGCCGAGTTCGTGCACCAGGTCGGCGGGCGGACCCTGGTCGATCATGGTGGTCAGGATCTCGTCGACGGTCTTTCGGATCCAGGGCCGCATGCCGTCCATCAGCCGCGGGGTCAGCGCCTTGGCGACGAGCCTGCGGATCCGGGTGTGGTCGGGAGCGTCCAGGCCGACGAGGACGCCGCCGCTAGGCAGCGGCTCCGGGGTGTAGCGGGGGGCGCCGGGGCGCGCGGATGCCGTCCTGCTGAACCGGGAATCGCCGAGTACGGTCTTCACGTCGGCCATCCGGGTGGCGAGCCAGGCGGGCCCGCCGTAGGGCATGTCGACGCGGGAGAGCCCGGCCCGCTCCCTGAACTCCGCGTACCGCGGCCCCGGCCCCAGCTCGCCCGCGTCCTCGAACGGGAAGGCGGGCAACCGCGCCGAGTCGTCCACCCCGGTCACCAGGTGACCGGGAAGGATTCGAAGCCGCGTAGCACCAGCCCGTCCTTGAGCGGGAGCTCCGCCTCCGGGCGGGCGAGCGCGATGCCAGGGAGCCGGGTGAGCAGCCGTTCCAACGCGACCTGTAGCTCGACCCTGGCCAGCGGCGCGCCGAGGCAGAAGTGCGGGCCGTACCCGAAGGCGATGTGTTGGCCGGCTTCCCGCCCGCGCCGCAGGTTCAGCGTCTCCGGCTCGGTGAAGACGTCCTCGTCCCGGTTCGCGGAGACCACGGAGGAATACACGGCGTCGCCCTTCGCGATCCGCACCCCGCCGATCTCCACGTCCTCGGTCGCCTTGGCGGGCATGACGCCGACCGCGGTCAGCGGGACGAACCGGAGCAGCTCCTCCACCGCCTCCGGGATCCGGTCGAGATTTTCCCGCAGCCACTGCATCTGGTCCGGGTCGCGCAGCAGCGCGCAGACCATGTTGACGATCTGGCAGGCGGTGGTCTCGTAGCCTGCGACGAAGATGACGACGGCGTTCATCATGATCTCCTCGTCGGAGAAGACGTCGTCGCCGTCGAGCACCTCGGTCAGGGCGCTGATCAGATCGTGCTCAGGGGCGGCGCGCCGTGCCGTGATCAGCTGGGTGAAGTAGCCGGTGAGCGCCATCCAGGAGGCGACGAGCTGTTCCTGCGGGATCAGCCCCTGGTGCACCACGTCGTCGACGAGCGAGCCGAGGTGATCCCAGTCCGCGGCGGGCACGCCGAGCAGGGCGCAGTTCACCTCGCGCGGGATGGCGGAGCCGAACTCGGCCACCAGGTCCACCGGCCCGTCCTGGGTGAGCATCGCATCGATCAGATCGTCCACGATCTGCCGGACCGCGGGCCGCATGGTCTCGATCCTGCGACGGTTGAACGCCTTGTTCAGCAGCCGCCTGGTGCGCGGGTGCTGCGGCGCGTCCATCATGGGCAGACCGCCCTCGTCGGCGATCGGATCCTCCAGGTAGCGGGGCGAGAGCCCGCGCATGGCCTGTCGGCTGAATCGCGAATCGCTCAGCAGTGCTTTCACTTCGGGCATCCGGGTGAGCAGCCAGGCCTGGCCGCCGAAGGGCAGCTCGACCCGGGCGACGGGCTTGTTCCGCCGGTATTCGATGTACTCGGGCTCCAATTCCACCGGACGGCCCGCGCCGAACGGGAAATGCGGGCAGGTCGGGGTGGGGTCGACAGCGGTCACGAGAGAACCTCACTTCGGGGGGGGAATGTCAGCGGCCGGGAATCGGCGCTGCTCGGAGGTGCTCGTCCAGCGCGGCGGCGGTGCGCGGCGCGTGCTCCTCCATCATCGAGAAATGGTTCCCGTCGACGTCGAGAACCGTGTGGTCGTGCGGCCAGACCGGGCGCCAGTCGCGCGCCGCGTCCTGCTCGGAAAGCGGGTCGCCTGCCCGGACGAAGACCGCGGGGGCCGCGGTCGGCGCCGGCTCCCAGTCGCCGAAGATCCGGAAGTACCGCCCCATCGCCAGCAGCGTCCGGTCGGTGATCGGGACGGCACCGCCGTCGCGCGCGAGGAAGTTGTCCATCATCGGCGCGCCGACGGCGAGGATCTCGCCGCGGCGCGGCAGGAAGACGTCCATCAGGAACAGGCAGGCCGGCTCCAGCCCCATGTCCTCGAGCCTCTCGGCGGTCGCCTGGGCCACCATGCCGCCCGCGGAGTGCCCGAGCAGCGCGAAGGGCCGGTCGGCGAGGTGCTCGGCGATGGTGGCGGCCAGCAGGTCGGCCAGCACCGCCACCGAGTCCGGGGTGCGCGGCTCCCCGGCGAATCCCGGGTACCGCACCGCGGCGACATCGCGCTTCCCGGCGAAATGCGCAGCGAATCGTGCGTACTCGTGCGGGCCGGACATGGCACCGAAGGCCGGGAAGCAGACCAGCCGCGGGGTCTCGGCCCCGCGCGACAGCCACACCGGCTCCTGGGGCTCGGCATCGCCTGCGTCGGCGAGGCTCGGCATTAGATCGCCGACGGTCATCAGCATGTCGAGGGCGCGGTCGTGGCTGCCGCGCGCGCAGGTCTGCGCGAAGAGCGTCTTGATATCGACGGCGGCCGCCGCGGGCGGCGCGGGCGCCGGGGCCGCGGTCTCGGAGAGCAGGGCGGTGAGCCGCGCAGCCAGCTCGGCCGGGGTCGCGAACTCGAAGACCACACTGGCGGGCAGCCGCAGCCCGCTGGCGTGCCCGAGCCGGTTGCGCAGGTCGATGGCGGTGAGCGAGTCGAAGCCGAGCTCCAGGAAGTTCCGGTCCGGGCCGACGGTCTCCGGGCCGCGGTGCCCGAGGACCGCCGCAGCGGTGGCGATCACGAATTCTTCGATCGCCCGGGCACGTTCGGGCGCGGGCAGCGCCGCGAGCGCGCCCGCGGTGTCGATCTCGTTCACCGCGGTGCGGCGCGCCCGCACCTCGACCAGGTCGCGCAGCAGCGGGTGGGCGAGGCCGCTCGCGGCCTGCGCCCGCAGTGCGCGCGGGTCCAGCGGCACCGGCAGCACGCAGGCCGGACCCGCGCCGGTGGCGATGTCGAAGAGCGCGAGCCCGCTCTCGGTGGAGAGCGCCGCCGAGCCGGCGTCGTGCAGCCTGCCGCGGGCGTCGGCGGCCAGGTCGCCGGTCATCTCGCTGCGCTCCGCCCACAGCCCCCAGCCCAGCGAGACGGCGGGCAGGCCGAGCGCCCTGCGGTGCGCGGCCAGCCCGTCCAGGTAGGCATTGGCCGCGGCGTAGTTGCCCTGCCCGGCGTTGCCGAAGGTGGCAGAGGCCGAGGAGAAGAGCACGAAATCGGTCAGCGGCAGCCCGGCGGTGAGCTCGTGCAGGTGCCAGGCGCCGAGTGCCTTGGGGCCGAAAACGGTATCCACCCGGTCCGGGGTGAGCGACTCGAGCACCCCGTCGTCCAGCGTGCCCGCAGCGTGCACGACGGCCACCAGCGGATGGGCCGCCGGGATGTCGGCCAGCACCGCGGCCAGCGCGGCCCGGTCGGTGAGGTCGCACGCGGTGATCTCGACCTCGGCGCCCGCGGCGCGCAGCTCGTCGCGCAGCTCGCGGGCCCCGGCCGCGTCGAGCCCGCGCCGGGAGAGCAGGACCAGCCGCTGCGCACCCCCGGCCGCCGAATGCCGGGCGACGGCACTGCCGAGCACTCCGGTTCCACCGGTGATCAGCACCGTTCCACGGGCGGGCGGGCGTTCGCCTGGGCGCGCGGCGAGGCGGTGCACGCGCGGGGCGTAGTACCGGTCGCCGCGGACCGCGAGCTGCGGTTCGGTGCCCAGCACGGCGTCGAGCAGGGCGCCGGTCCCGAGGGCGGCGGCGTCGAGGTCGGCGAGGACGAACCGGTCCGGGTTCTCCGATTGCGCGGTGCGCAGCAGGCCGAGCACGGCGGAGCCGGAAACGTCGGTGAGCGGGTCGTCCGCGCCGACCGAGACCGCTCCCGTGGTCAGCACGACGAAGCGGACCGACCCGAGCGCCGGTGCCGCGAGGTAACGCTGCACCAGCGTGAGCAAGGTCCGGACGACGACGGCGGCGCGCTCGGCGGCAACGTCGGCGATGGCAACCGGCAGGACGACGGCGTCCACCCGCTGCCCGGCCGCGCCGATGCGGTCGAGATCGTTCACCACCTCGACCTCCACACCCCGCAGGACGGCGCCCTGGACCAGGTTGCCGATCCCGGCCTCGTCGCACAGCTCGCCGGTGTCCAGTACCGCCCAGGTAGCCGACCGGGTCGCGGCCGAGGCGGTTTCGACGGGTACCCAGTCGAGGGCGAAGAGGTGCCGGTGAGCGGGCTGCTCGGCGGGCCCGATCCCCTCGGGCCGCACCGGGCGCAGGGTCAGCGATTCGACGGTGATCACGGGTGCGCCGGTCAGGTCGACCGCGGTGAGCGCGAGTCCGGTGCCGTCGGGCCGCAGCCGGACCCGGAGGGTGGTGGCTCCGGTGGCGTGCAGGGTGACGCCCGCCCAGGAGAAGGGCAGCATCCGCGCCGTCCGCACATCGTCGCGCCGGGTGGCGGCGACGGCGTGCAGGGCGGCGTCCAGGAGCGCAGGGTGCAGCCCGAACCCCGCGCTCTCCGCGGTGTCGGGGAGCGTGACCTCGGCGTAGATGTCGTCGCCGTCCTGCCAGACCGCGCGCAGGCCGCGGAAGGTGGGGCCGTAGCCGAAACCGGCGGCGGCGAGATCGTCGTAGTGCCCGTCGATCCCGATCGGCACCGCTGCTGCGGGGAGCCAGTCCCGCTGCGGGGGCGGGGCCGGGTCACCGGCGGCGAGGGCGCCGGTAGCGTGGTGGGTCCACGGCAGGTCGGTGTCGTGCGGGCGGGAGTAGATCGCGATCGACCTGACCTCGCCGGTGCCCGAGACCACGACCTGCAGGCCCGCGTCGGCCGCGCCGAGGACGAGCGGGGTGTGCACGATCAGCTCGTCCACTCGCCCGCAGCCGACCCGGTCCGCCGCGCAGAGCGCCAGGTCGACGAAGGCGGTGCCGGGGAGCAGCACCGAGCCGAGCACCGCGTGGTCGGCCACCCACGGGTTGGTGGCGGTGGCGATGCGGCCGGTCAGCACCACCGTGTCGGCCTCGGCCACGCCGAGCGCGGCGCCGAGCAGCGGGTGGTCGACCGAGTCCAGCCCGAGGCCGGTCGCGTCGGCGACGCCGATGGCGCCGGGCTCCAACCAGTACCGGTCGGGCCGGAACGCGTAAGTGGGCAGCGGGATCCGGTCGCCGGTTCGGGGCCAGTCGACGGGGGTGCCCGTGACGAAGAGTTCGGCGGCTGCGAGCAGGAACTGGCGCTGCTCGGGCTGGTCGCGGCGCAGCGTGCCCACGGTGACCGTGCCCGGCAGCACCGGGTGCGGGGAGACCTCCACCAGTTTCGTGAGGCCGTCCGCGCGTGCAGCGGTGACCGCACCGTGGAAATCGACTGTCGCGCGCAGGTTCTCGTACCAGTAGCTCGCGTCCATGGCGGTGGTGTCGAGCACGGCCGCGGTGACCGTCGAGTACAGCGGCACCCGGCTCGGGCCGGGCCGCACGTCCGCCAGCGTTCGCGTGATCTCCTCGCGCAGGACCTCGACCGCCGGTGAGTGCGAGGCGTAATCAACTGGCAGCCACCGGGTTCGAACGTCGGCATTCAGCTCGGCCGCGAACGCCTCGAGGGCTTCCGTCGTGCCGGACAGCACCACCGCGTCCGGGCCGTTCACCGCGGCGACCGAGATGCCGGGCCGCTCCTCGACCAGGGCGGCGACCGACAGCATTGTCCCGCTGCCGCTCAGCGAGCGCAGCGCCGCACTGCGCAGCGCCACCACCCGGGCACCATCCCCCAGGCTCAACACCCCCGCGACGACAGCGGCCGCGATCTCACCCTGCGAATGCCCGATCACCGCAGCGGGCTCGACGCCCAGCGACTCCCACACCGCCGCGAGCGAGACCATCACCGCCCACAGCACCGGCTGCACCACATCCACCCGCGCCAGCGCCTCCTCGTCACCGAGGACATCGCGCAGCGACCAGGACACATACGGGGACAGGGCCTCCGCGCACTCGTCCATGCGCGCCGCGAAGACCGGTGACGAGGCCAACAGCTCACGACCCATCCCGACCCACTGCCCACCCTGGCCCGGGAACACGAACACCACACCCGGACCCGGACGTGCGGACCCCGACACCACATCCGGATGCGGAACCCTCTGTGCCACCGCGTCCAGCCCCGCCAGCAGTTCGTCGCGCTCGGCGCCGACCACCACCGCCCGGTCCTCGAACAGCGACCGCGTCGACACCAGCGAACCGGCCACCTCGGCCACTGTGTGCTCCGGACGCTCGCGCAGCCAGGCCGCCAACCGGCTCGCCTGGGCGGCGACGGCATCCGCGCCACGACCCGACACCACCCAGGCCACCGGCCCGCTGGAGTCGACCGGCTCGGGTGCGGCCGCCGCAGGCGCCTGCTCCAGAATCACGTGCGCGTTCGTCCCGCTGATCCCGAAGGACGACACCGCCGCCCGCCGCGGGCGCTCGGCGTCAGGCCAGTCCCTGGCGGCCGTCAGCAGCTGCACCGCTCCCGCCGACCAGTCCACGTGCGGCGTCGGCTCGTCCACGTGCAGGGTCGCGGGCAGCACCCCGTGCCGCATGGCCATCACCATCTTGATGACACCCGCGACCCCGGCCGCGGCCTGAGTGTGACCGATATTCGATTTGATCGAACCGAGCCACAGCGGCTTCTCGCGCTCGCGCCCGTAGGTGGCCAGCAGCGCCTGGGCCTCGATGGGATCACCGAGCGCGGTGCCGGTGCCGTGCGCCTCCACCACGTCGATATCCGCGGTCGTGAGCCCGGAATCGGCCAGCGCCTGCCGGATCACCCGCTGCTGGGAAGGGCCGTTCGGCGCGGTCAACCCATTCGAGGCGCCGTCCTGGTTCACCGCGCTGCCGCGCAGCACCGCCAGCACCCGATGCCCGTTGGCCTCGGCGTCCGAGAGCCGTTCCAGTACGACGACGCCGGCGCCCTCGCCCCAGCCGGTGCCGTCCGCCGCCTTCGCGAAGGCCTTGCACCGGCCGTCGGCGGCCAGCCCGCGCTGCCGGGAGAACTCCACGAAGCTGGTCGGCGTCGCCATCACGGTGACGCCCGCGGCCAGTGCCAGCGCGCACTCGCCGCGGCGCAGCGCCTGCGCGGCCAGGTGGATCGAGACCAGCGACGACGAGCACGCCGTATCCAGGGTGACGGCGGGGCCTTCGAGCCCGAGCACGTAGGCCACCCGCCCGGACATCACGCTGGCGGCATTGCCGGTCAGCAGATATCCGCCTGCGTCGTCCAGTGCGAGCTGGGCGACGACGCCGTAGTCCTGGCCGTTCGTCCCGGCGAAGACGCCGGTGTCGCTGCCCTTCAGCGACCGCGGATCGATCCCCGCGTGCTCCAGCGCCTCCCAGGAACTCTCCAGTAGCAATCGCTGCTGCGGATCCATCGCCAGCGCCTCGCGCGGTGAGATTCCGAAGAACCCCGCATCGAAGAGACCGGCGTCGCGCAGGAATCCACCCGCGCGGGTGTAGGAGGTGCCGGGGTTCTCCGGGTCGGGGTCGTAGAGCGCCGTGGCGTCCCAGCCGCGATCGGCGGGGAATTCGGCGATGCCGTCGCCGCCGTCGGCCACCAGCCGCCACAGCTCGTCCGGCGTGCGGACCCCGCCCGGGAACCGGCAGCCGATACCCACCAGTGCCAGCGGTTCCTTCGCGCGATCCTCGAGTTCGGTGATCCGGCGGCGCGCCTCGATCAGATTGGTGGTGGCCCGCTTCAGGTAGTCCCGGAGCCGCTCTTCGGTCATGATCGCATTCCCCTCGTCGGCCCGGTCATTCGAGCTCCAGGTCGAGAAGCTCGAAGATCTCGTCGTCCGATGCCTCATCGATCCGGGCCGCGGTGTCGGCCGCGGGGCCCCGGCTGGTCAGTTCGGCGCGCAGCCGCGCCACGGCCTGCGCGAGCCGCTCCACCGCCGCCATGCCCGCGGTGGCGTCCAGGGCGGGATCGGCGATCCGGCCCTCGAGCTGCTCTAGCACGGCGAACAGCTCGCCGGTGCGGTCGGTCAGCTGCTCGTGGATGTGTGCGGCCAACTCGGCGAAGGTGGGATAGTCGAAGATCAGGGTGGCGGGCAGCCGAAGCCCCGCCGCGACCTGCAACCGGCGGCTCAGCTGTACCGCAGTCAGCGAATCGAAGCCCAGATCGCGCGATGCCCGGGTGAGATCGACTTCGGCCGGATCGCCGTGCCCGAGCACCTCCGCGACCTCGGCGCGGACCAGTTCCAGCACGGCCCGCTGCTGCTCGGCGCGGGCGAGCCCCGCCAGGTGCTCGGCGAACGCCGTCCGGTCCGGCTGTTCCCCGACCGCCTCCTGCAGCGCGGCCCGTACCTCCGGGATGTCGTGCAGCAGCGGCCGGGGGCGGGAGAGCGCGAAGGAGGCGTGGAAGCGCTCCCACTCCACATCGGCGACGGTGAGCGCGGTGTCGGCGTTGGCGATGGCCCGGTGCAGCGCGTCCAGCGCCGATTCCGGCGCCATGGCGGGCAAGCCGCGGCGCTCCATCTGCTGCTGCGCGGTGGTGGTGATCCCGGCGCCGTCGGTCTGGGCCCACGGCCCCCAGGCGATGGCGGTGGCCGGGAGGCCGCGGCCGCGACGTTGTTCGGCCAGCGCGTCCAGGTAGGCATTGGCGGCGGAGTAGGCGCCCTGGCCGCCGCCACCCCACACCCCGGCGGCGGAGGAGAACAAGACGAACGATCCGACCTCCGGGTACGCCTCGAGCACCTCGGCCAGCGCGGTCGCGCCGGACAGCTTGGCCTCGACCACCGGGGCGAGCAGCTCCAGGTCCAGTTCGGCGGCGGGCGCGTACTGGTGGACGTCGACGCCCGCCGCGTGCACCACGGTGGTCAGCGGGTGTTCGTCGGGAATCTCGGCGAGCACCGCGGCCAGCGCGGCCCGATCGGTGACGTCGCAGGCAGCCACCCGCACCGGCACGGTGTCGGTCAGCTCGGCGACGAGGTCGGCGGCGCCGGGCGCGGCCGGTCCGCGCCGGGAGACCAGCAGCAGCCGCTGCGCCCCGTTCGCCGCCGCCCAGCGGGCGATGTGCGCGCCGAGCGCACCGGTGCCGCCGGTGATCAGCACCGTTCCCCGCAGCAGCTCGCCGTCGTTGGCGCCGGGGTCTGCCGGGGCCGGGACGAGGCGGCGCAGGAAGGTGCCCGACGACCGGATCGCGACCTGGTCCTCACCGTCGGTACCGGAGAGCACCGCGCCGAGCGCGCGCCCGGCGCGGGTGTCGATGGTCTCCGGGAGATCGATCAGCCCGCCCCACCGTTCGGGGTGTTCGAGCGCGACCACCCGCCCGAACCCCCACACCATGGCCTGCACCGGCGCGGTGAGCGGATCGGAGTCCCCCACCGCGACGGCGCCGCGGGTGGCGCACCACAGCGGCGCCCGCACATCGGCGGCGCCGAGCGCGCGGACCAGCTCTAGCGTTCCGGCCAGGCCGCGCGAGACACCGCCCGCACCGGGGAGTGGCTCGTCCAGCAGCCCGAGCAGCGAGAGCACCCCGGCGATCGGGGCTTCGGTCGCCGCGCCGAGCAGCGCGGGCCAGTCGGCGCCGTCCGGCCCCGGGTCGACGGTCACCGGGGTGGCGCCGTGGTCGCGCAGCGCGGCCGCGCAGGCGGCGGCGGTCTGCTCGTGTCCGGAGGCGGTGACGAGCAGCCAGGTGCCGGAGAGGCTGCCGGTGCCGAGCGGGGACGCCGATGGCCGCCACTGCACCCGGTACCGCCAGGAGTCGGCCGCGGTGCGGGCCAGCCGGGCGGAGCGCCAGGCCGTCAGGGCGTCGCGCACCGATCCCCACTCGTCGGCGTCGCCGGATTCGACCAGCCGCCAGAATTCGGCGTCGACGTTCTCCGGGGTCGACTCCAGCCAGTAGCGGCGATGCTGGAAAGCGTAGGTGGGCAGTGGAACCCGGCGGCCCGGCCGGACCGCGGTCCAGTCCACGTCGATGCCCCCGGTGAAGACCCGCGCGACCCCGTCGAGTAATTCCCGCTCGCCGCGCAGCAGAGCGGCCGAGTCGAGGTGGTTGGTGACGTCCCGCTCGGCCAGGTAGGTGAGTGCGCGGGAGAACTGGACCGTGTCGCGCACGTGCCGGACCCAGTACTCCACCGAGGTCGCCTCGCCGGCGGTGAGCAGTTCACCGGTGCGGTCCGAGACGACCGGGATGCGCGGCGGCGACAGCTCCACCTGCTGGAGTACCAGGGCGAAATCCGCGAGCATGGCGTCCATGTGCGGGGAGTGGAAGGCATGCGAGACGGCGAGCCGCCTCGTCTTGTGCCCGGACCGTTCCCAGTGCCCGGCGAGCGCGAGCACCGCATCCTCGTCACCCGAGATCACCACGGTGTCGGGGGCATTCACCGCCGCGATGGTGACACCGGGTTCGAGCGAACCGCGGACCTCCTGCTCGCCCGCGCGGATCGAGACCATCGCACCGCCGGGGAGTTCCTGCATCAACCGGCCGCGTTCGGTGACGACCTTGGCCGCGTCCGGCAGCGACAGCACCCCCGCCACATGCGCCGCCGCCAGGCCGCCGATGGAGTGCCCGAGCACGTAGTCGGGGGTGATCGACCAGGATTCGAGCAACCGGAACAATGCGACCTCGACCGCGAACAGCGCCTGCTGGGTGTAGCGGGTCTCGTTCAGCAGCTCGGGATCGTTGTCGATCACGTCCCGCAGCGATTCGTCCAGATGGCCGCACACCTCGTCGAGTGCCGCCGCGAAGACCGGGAATGCCCGCGCGAGTGCACGACCCATGCCCGGCCGCTGCGAGCCCTGCCCCCCGAAGATCATCCCGAGCCCACCCGCGCTCCGGCCGGAGCTCACGCCCGCGTCCAGGGCCGCGAGCAGCTCGTCGCGATCGTTCCCGATCACCACGGCGCGATGCTCGAACAGGGAGCGCGCCGCCGCCAGCGACCAGCCGATATCGGCGGGCGCCAGCTCGGGGCGCTCGCGCACCCACCGGGCCAGCCGCTGCCCCTGCGCGGCCAGCGCGTCCGGGCCGCGGGCGGAGAGCACCCAGGCCACCGGGCCCTCGACCGGGGCCGGTTCGGGTGCGGCGATCTCCGGCGCCTGCTCGAGGATCACGTGCGCATTGGTGCCGCTGATCCCGAACGACGACACAGCGGCCCGGCGCGGGTGGCCGTTGACCGGCCAGTCCCGGGCGGAGGTCAGCAGCTCGACGGCGCCCGACGCCCAATCCACGTGCGGTGTCGGCTCGTCCACGTGCAGGGTCGCGGGCATGACGCCGTTACGCAGCGCCATCACCATCTTGATCACCCCGGCGACCCCGGCCGCGGCCTGCGTGTGGCCGATATTGGACTTGATCGACCCCAACCACAGCGGGTCGGTGCGGTCCTGGCCGTAGGTCGCCAGCAGCGCCTGGGCCTCGATGGGGTCGCCCAGGGAGGTTCCGGTGCCGTGCGCCTCGACCACATCGATGTCGGCGGTGCCGAGCCCGGCCGAGGCCAGGGCCTGCCGGATCACCCGCTGCTGGGACGGGCCGTTCGGCGCGGTCAGGCCGTTGGAGGCGCCGTCCTGGTTCACCGCGCTGCCGCGCAGCACCGCCAGCACCGGATGCCCCTTCGCGATCGCGTCGGAGAGCCGCTCCAGCACGACGACACCGACGCCTTCGCTCCATCCGGTGCCGTCGGCGGCGCCCGCGAACGACTTGCACCGGCCGTCCGCCGCCAGCCCGCGCTGACGGCTGAAGTCCACGAAGGTCCCCGGCGTCGCCATGACCGTCACCCCACCCGCCAGCACCAGCGAGGACTCCCCCGACCGCAGTGCCTGCCCGGCCCAGTGCAGGGCCACCAGCGACGACGAGCACGCGGTGTCCACCGTCACCGCCGGACCCTCCAGCCCGAGGGCGTACGCCACCCGGCCGGTGGCGACGCTGCCCGCGTTGCCGATGCCGAGGAATGCCTCGGCGCCGTCCGGCACCGAGGTGAGCCGGGCCGAGTAGTCGTGGTACATGAGCCCGGCATAGACCCCGGTATCGCTGCCTTTCAGCGACTTCGGGTCGATACCGGAGTTCTCCAGCGCCTCCCAGCTGGTCTCCAGCAGCAGCCGCTGCTGCGGGTCCATGGCGACCGCCTCGCGCGGGGAGATCCCGAAGAAGCCCGCGTCGAACCCGCCGGCGTCGTGCAGGAAGCCGCCCTCACGGGTGTAGGAGGTGCCGGGGTTCTCCGGGTCCGGGTGGTAGAGCGCGCCGATGTCCCAGCCGCGGTCCAGCGGGAAACCGGCGATGCCGTCGCCGCCGTCGGCGACCAGCTGCCACAGCTCCTCCGGGGTGCGGATGCCGCCGGGGAAGCGGCAGGCCATGCCGACCACCGCGATCGGCTCGCCGTCCGGTGCGGCGGCGGTGGTGATCCGGGGCTGCGCGGACGCCGTTCCGGCCACCCGCTCGAGGACGAAATCCGCGATGGCGGCCGGGGTCGGGTAGTCGAAGATCAGCGTGGCAGGCAGCCGCACCGCCGTGGCGGTGCTGAGCCGGTTGCGCAGCTCCACCGCGGTGAGCGAGTCGAAGCCGAGCTCCCGAAAGGCCCGCCGCACGTCGACGCTCCTGGGGTCGGTGAAGCCGAGCACCGCGCCGACGTGCGCCCGGACCAGGTCGAGTACGGCCACGCGGCGCTCGGGTTCGGACAGCGCGGCCAGCTTGGCCGCGAATTCGCCGCCGCTCGCCGCGGCGCCGGCGGCCGCCCGCCGGATCGGGGTCCGCACCAGGTCGCGCAGCAGCGGTGGCAGGCTGCCCGCGTCGGCCTGGGCGCGCAGTACGGCGGTATCCATCCGGATGGGCAGGGTGCCTGCGGGGCAGCCGCCGCCGACCGCCGCGTCGAAGAGCGCCAGCGCCTGCTCGGTCGAGAGCGCGAGCCCGCCCGCCCTGTTGATCCGGCTGCGATCGGTGCTGTCGAGGTGGCTGGTGAGGCCGCTGGCCTCCGCCCACAGCCCCCAGGCGAGCGCGATGGCGGGTAGGCCGCGGGCCCGGCGGTGCTGGGCCAGCCCGTCCAGGAAGGCGTTCGCCGCCGCGTAGTTGCCCTGCCCGGCGCTGCCGAAAGTACCCGCGGCCGAGGAGAACAGCACGAACGACTCCAGCGGCAGCTCCGCGGTGAGCAGGTGCAGGTTCCAGGCCGCGTCGGCCTTCGGCGCGAAGACCCGGTCGACGCGGTCCGGCGTGAGCGATTCGAGGACGCCGTCGTCCAGCACGCCCGCGGTGTGCACCACCGAGCGCAGCGGCCGATCGGCGGGGATCTCCGCGAGCAGCCGACGCACGGCGTCGACATCCGCGACGTCGCAGGCGATGATCTCGGCCTCCGCGCCGAGCGCCCGGAGCCGGGCCGCCAGGTCGTCCGCGCCGGGCGCGGCCGGGCCCTGCCTGCCGACGAGCAGCAGCCGTTCGGCCCCGGTGGCGGCGAGGTGCTCGGCCACCGCGGCGCCGAGCGTGCCGGTGCCCCCGGTGATCAGCACCGTGCCGGTGCCGTCCCGGCCGGGCGGCGGCTCGGCGGGTTCGGGCCGGACCGGGTGCAGCCGCGGCACCGAGATCGCGGCGCCGCGCAGCGCCAGCTGCGGTTCGCCGCTGGCCATGGCCTGGGCGAGGGCCGCGGGGTCAACGGGGTCGCGGCCGATGTCGACGAGAACGAAGCGGCCGGGGTGCTCGGCCTGGGCCGCGCGCAGCAGCCCCCACACCGCGGAGCCGGTCAGCCCCGCGATCGGCTCGTCGGGGTCGACCGCGACCGCGTCCCTGGTCACGACCACCAGCACCGCGGATTCGAGCTGCGGAGCCGTGACGAAGGCCTGGACGATCTCGAGCGCGGCGCGCACCCCGGCACCGGCCTGCTCGGCGGGCCCGGTGCACGGAAGCAGGACGAGTTCCGGCGGGCCGGCCGCGAGCAGGTGGTCGAGCGTCGCCGCCGGCCTGCCGGGGCCGGTCAGCTCCTCGAAGCCTGCCGAGTCCGGTGCGGTGAGCACGGTCCACCGCTCCGGTACCTGGTCGGTGGCGGAACGCAGCGGAACCCACCGCACCGCGTACAGGTTCTCGGTGGGGCGCTGCGCCTTGACCTGGTCAGCGGCCACGGGCCGCAGGACCAGCGAGTCCACCGAGACGACCGGTGCCCCCGCGGGGTCGGTGGCCAGCAGCCGCACGGTGTTCGGGCCGATGGTGCGCAGCCGGACCCGCAGCGTGGAGGCGCCGGTGGCGTACAGCACCGCGCCGGACCACGAGAAGGGCAGCAGCCCGTAGCCGTCGCCGCCGAGGTCGAGCCGGTCGTCGGCGCTGAGCGTCACGGCGTGCAGCGCGGCATCCAGGAGCGCCGGGTGCAGACCGAATGCGGCTCCGGCGGTGCTGCTTTCGGCACCGTCGGGGAGCGCGACCACGGCGTGCACGTCGTCGCCGGTCCGCCAGACCGCGCGCAGCCCGCGGAAGGTGGGGCCGTAGGCGAAGCCGGTGGCGGCGAGGTTGTCGTAGAGACCGTCGATCTCGACGGGGGTGGCGCCGTGCGGCGGCCAGTCCCCGAGCGCGGGAGGCTCGGTGGTGTCCGGGGTGACAGTGCCGGTGGCGTGGTGGGTCCACGGCCGGTCCGGGCTGTCGTCCTCGTGCGGGCGGGAGTAGATGTCGATCTCCCGGCCGCCGTCGGGGCCGGGTTTTCCGACCATGAGCTGCACATCGGTCGCGGCCGGGGCCGGATCGTCGGCCGCGCCGAGGATCAGCGGCGTGTGGATGACCAGCTCCTCGACCCGGCCGCAGCCGACCCGGTCGGCCGCGCAGACGGCGAGCTCGACGAATCCGGTTCCGGGCAGCAGGATCGAGCCGAGCACGGCGTGATCGGCCACCCACGGGCTGGTGCGCGCGGAGAGGCGGCCGGTCAGGATGACGGTGCCGGACTCGGCCACCTCCAGCACCGCACTCAGCAGCGGGTGCGCGACCACGCCCAAGCCGAGGCCGCGAGCGTCGCCGGTGCCGGTGGCACCGGATTCCAGCCAGAAGCGCTGGTGCTGGAAAGCGTAGGTGGGCAGCGGGATGTGTCGTCCGCCGAAATTCCAGTCGACGGGGGTGCCGGTGACGAACAGCTCCGCCGCCGAGAGCAGGAACTGGCGCTGCTCGGGCTGATCGCGGCGCAGCGTGCCCACGGTGACCGTGCCCGGCAGCACCGGGTGCGGGGAGACCTCCACCAGTTTCGTGAGGCCGTCCGCGCGTGCAGCGGTGACCGCACCGTGGAAATCGACCGTCGTACGGAGGTTCTCGTACCAGTAGCTCGCGTCCATGGCGGTGGTGTCGAGCACGGCCGCGGTGACCGTCGAGTACAGCGGCACCCGGCCCGGCCCGGGCCGCACATCGGACAGCACCCGCAGCAGATCGTCCCGCAGAGACTCGACAGCCGGGGAGTGCGAGGCGTAATCGACCGGAAGCCACCGGGTCCGAACCTGCTCGTCGAGCCCGGCGGCGAACGCCTCGAGGGCTTCCGGCGTGCCGGACAGCACCACCGCCTCCGGGCCGTTCACAGCCGCGACCGAGACACCGGGCCGCTCCTCCACCAGGGCCGAAACCGACAGCATGGTCCCACTGCCACTCAGCGAACGCAGCGCGGCACTGCGCAACGCCACCACCCGGGCACCATCGCCCAGGCTCAACACCCCCGCAACCACAGCGGCCGCGATCTCACCCTGGGAATGACCGATCACCGCCGCCGGAGGCACACCCCACGATTCCCACACCGCGGCGAGCGAGACCATCACCGCCCACAGCACCGGCTGCACCACATCCACCCGCGCCAGCGCCTCCTCGTCACCGAGGACATCACGCAACGACCACGAAACATACGGAGACAGAGCCTCCGCACACTCATCCATGCGCGCCGCGAACACCGGAGACGACGCCAACAACTCACGACCCATCCCGACCCACTGCCCACCCTGACCCGGGAACACGAACACCACACCCGAACCCGGACGCACAGACCCCGACACCACACCCGGGTGCGGGAACCCCCCCGCCGCCGCATCCAACCCCGAGAGCAACTCCCCACGGTCGACGCCGACCACGACCACCCGATCCTCGAACAGCGACCGCGTCGACACCAGCGAACCGGCGATATCGACCGGTGCGAGTTCGGGATGCGCGCGCACCCACCCGGCCAACCGGCCCGCCTGCTCCGCGACCGCGCCGGCCCCGCGGCCGGAGACGATCCAGGCCACCGGCCCCTCGGCAGCCACCGGCTCCGGCTCGGCGATCTCCGGCGCCTGCTCCAGGATCACGTGCGCATTCGTCCCGCTGATCCCGAACGAGGAGACCGCGGCCCGCCGCGGGCGGCCGTGCTCCGGCCACGCGCGCGCGGCGCCGAGCAGCTCGACCGCGCCCGCGGACCAATCCACCTGCGGGGTCGGCTCGTCAATGTGCAGCGTCGCGGGCATCACCCCGTGCCGTAGCGCCTGCACCGCCTTGATGACGCCCGCGACACCTGCGGCGGCCTGGGTATGGCCGATATTCGACTTGATCGACCCCAACCGGAGCGGCTCGGTGCGGTCTTGGCCGTAGGTCGCCAGCAGCGCCTGGGCCTCGATGGGGTCACCCAGGGAGGTGCCGGTGCCGTGCGCCTCGACCAGATCCACCTCCGCGGTGGTCAGCCGCGCGGCTGCCAGCGCCTGGCGGATCACCCGCTGCTGGGAGGGGCCGTTCGGCGCGGTCAACCCGTTGGAGGCGCCGTCCTGGTTCACCGCGCTGCCGCGCAGCACCGCCAGCACCCGGTGCCCCTTGGCCTGAGCATCCGAAAGCCGTTCCAGCACGAGCACCCCGACGCCCTCACCCCAGCCGGTGCCGTCGGCGGCCTTGGCGAACGCCTTGCACCTGGCATCGGGGGCAAACGCGCGCTGGCGGGAGAACTCCACGAAACTGGTCGGCGTCGCCATCACCGTGACGCCGCCGGCCAGTGCCATCGAGCACTCGCCGGAGCGCAGCGCCTGCGCCGCCCAGTGCAGCGCCACCAGCGAGGAGGAGCAGGCCGTGTCCACCGAGACCGCGGGCCCCTCCAACCCGAGCACGTAGGCCACTCGGCCGGAGAGCACGCTCGCCGCGTTCCCGGTGCCGAGGAAGCCCTCGATCCCCTCGGGCACGGCGGCCAGCCGCGCGGAGTAGTCGTGGTACATGACACCGGCGAAAACCCCGGTGTCGCTCCCTTTCAGCGACCGCGGATCGATTCCCGCGTGTTCCAGCGCCTCCCAGCAGTTCTCCAGCAGCAACCGCTGCTGCGGGTCCATGGCCAGCGCCTCGCGTGGCGAGATCCCGAAGAACCCCGGGTCGAACAGCGCGGCTTCGTGCAGGAATCCACCCTCCCGGGTGTAGGAGGTGCCGGGATTCTCCGGATCCGGGTCGTAGAGCGCCTCGACATCCCATTCGCGGTCGGTCGGGAAATCGCAGATCCCGTCGCCGCCGTCCAGGACGAAGCGCCACAGCTCGTCGGCGGAGCCGATGCCGCCGGGGAACCGGCACGCCATGCCGACCACGGCCAGCGGCTCGTCGGTGCCTGCCGCACGGATCGGTCCCGGCCGATGCCGCTCCGGCGCCCGGCCCGATACCTGGGGCAGCACGAATTCGGCGATGGCGGTCGGGGTCGGGTAGTCGAAGATCAGGGTGGCGGGCAGCCGCAGCCCGGTTGCGGCGCCGAGCCGGTTTCGCAGCTCGACGGCGGTGAGCGAGTCGAAGCCGAGGTCGCGGAACGCCTGGTCGACGCTGACCTGCCCGGCGTCGGTGTGGCCGAGCACGGCCGCCACGTGGGCGCGCACCACCTCCAGCACGGCACCGAGCTGGTCGGCCTCCGGCAGCCCGGCGAGCCGGTCGGCCAACGCACCCGAGGCGCCGGTGCCGCTGCTCGCGGCCCGGCGGCTCGGCACCCGCACCAGCTCGCGGAAGGTCTCGGGCAGCGCGCCGCTCGCCGCCTGCTTGCGGAGCAGCGCCATATTGATCCGCATGGGCAGCACGGCCGGGCGGGGTGCGGTGACGGTGGCGTCGAACAGGGCGAGCCCCGTTGCGCTGGGCAGCGCCGCGGCGCCGCTGCGATCGAGCCGCTTGCGGTCCTCCTCGGCCAAGTGCCCGGTCATGCCGCTGGCCTGGGCCCAGAGACCCCACCCCAGCGATACCGCGGGCAGCCCGCGGGCGCGCCGATGGTGCGCGAGGCCGTCCACGAAGGCGTTCGCCGCCGCGTAGTTGGCCTGCCCGCCGTTGCCGAACGTGCCCGATGCCGAAGAGAAGAGCACGAACGCCGCCAGCGGCAGCTCGGCGGTGAGTTCGTGCAGGTGCCAGGCCGCGTCGACCTTCGCGGCGAAGACGGTCGTGAACCGCTCCGGAGTCAGGGAATCGAGCACGCCGTCGTCCAGCACACCGGCGGTGTGCAGGACGATGCGCAGCGGACGGTGGGCGGGAATGCCTGCCAGCACAGCGGCCAGCGCGGCACGGTCCGCGGCATCGCAGGCCGCGACCTCGGCCTCGGCGCCCGCGGCCGCGAGTTCGGCGACCAGCTCCCGCCCGCCCGGCGCCTCGATGCCGCGCCTGCTGGTGAGCAGCAGGTGCCGAGCGCCGCGGGCGACGACGTGCCGCGCGATCATCGCGCCGAGCACACCGGTGCCACCGACGACGAGCACGGTGCCCTCGCCCCAGGTCACCGGCGACGCCTCGGTGCCGAGGTCCGTCGACGCCGTGGCGCCGAGATCCACGGGCGCTGCGGCGCCGAGATCCATCGTGTGCACGCGAGGCACGAACACCGCGTCCGCACGCAGCGCCACCTGCGGCTCGCCGGTCGCTACCGCCTCCGGGAGCAGCCCGGTGCGCACCGCGGCGGGGTCGAGATCCACCAGGACGAAGCGGTCCGGCTCCTCCGATTGCGCGGTGCGGATCAGCCCCCACACCGCCGCGCCGGCGAGATCGGTGACATCACCGTCCGGCACCGCGACGGCACCGCGGGTCACCACCACCAGCCGGGCGGAATCGAGCTCCGGCGTGCGCAACCACTCCTGCACCACCGCGAGGGTCGCGCAGACCCGATCGCGCACGGCGGCGGGGCCGCTTTGGGCGGGCTCGGTCAGATCGAGCACGACGAACTCCGGCGGGGCGCCGTCGGCCGCCGCCTCGGCCACGCCGGCGTATACCGCGGGCGCGGCCCCGCGGGCCGACAATGCAGGCGCCACACCGTGTCCGGCGGTGCCGAGTACCGCCCAGGTACTCGCCGCGGCCGTCGGGGTCGCGGTGCGGGTCCAGTCCAGGACGTACAGGTCGTCCGGCCCGCGGCGGACCCGCACCTGGTCGGCGGTGACCGGGCGCAGCGCGAGGGAGTCGACGGTGACGACCGGCGCGCCGGTGGGGTCGGTGGCGGTCAGGGTGACGGCGTCGGCGGCGCCGGAGCGGCGCAGGTGGATGCGCAGCGTCTCGGCGGCGCTCGCGTGCAGGGTGACCCCGGACCACGAGAACGGCAGCTGTCCCGCGCCGTCGGCCCCGATCAGCGCGGTCGCGCCGATCGCGTGCAGGGCGGCGTCGAGCAGCGCCGGGTGCAGGCCGAAGCCCGCGTTCTCCACGGTGCCGGGCAGCGCGACCTCGGCGTAGACGTCGCTGCCCGCCCGCCAGACCGCCCGGAGCCCGCGGAAGGCGGGGCCGTAGCCGAATCCGGCGGTGCCGAGCGCCTCGTAGAGGCCGTCGATCGCCACCGGCTCCGCGCCGCGGGGCGGCCAGGCAGCCCCCGATTCGCCTTCGGTGGGTGCGGCGGCGTCCGGGGTGAGGACGCCGGTGGCATGGTGCGTCCAGGGCAGATCGGGGACGTCCCCGTCCTGCGGGCGGGAGTGGATATCGATCCCGCGGCCGCCGTCCGGGTCGGCGCCGCCGATGACGATCTGGATCTCGGTCACCCCCGGCGCCGGCTCGGTGACCGTGCCGAGGAGCAGCGGTGCGTGGACGACCAGTTCGTCCACCCGGCCGTAGCCGATCTGATCCGCGGCGCAGATCGCGAGCTCCACGAACCCGGTGCCGGGCAACAGGATCGAGCCGAGCACGGCGTGGTCGGCCACCCACGGGTGGGTGCGCGGCGACACCGTGCCGGTGAGCACGACGGTATCGGCTTCGGCGACGCCCACCATCGCGCCCAGCAGGGGGTGTCCGAGGGAGCCGAGGCCGAGGCCGGTCACGTCCGCGCGGGCCGAGCGGGCGGACTCGAGCCAGTACCGCTGGTGCTGGAAGGCGTAGGTGGGCAGCGGGACTCTGCGGCCCGCTGTATCCCAGTCGATCGGGGTGCCGGTGACGAAGAGCTCCGCCGCCGCGAGCAGGAGTTGCCGCTGCTCGGGCTGGTCGCGGCGCAGGGTGCCCACGGTGGTGACACCGGGCAGAACGGGGTGCGGCGAGACCTCCACCAGGGTGGTCAGGCCGTCAGTCCGTGCGGCCGTGACCGCACCGTGAAAATCGACAGTGGCACGGAGGTTCTCGTACCAGTACCCGGCATCCATGGTCGTGGTGTCGAGGACGCCCGCGGTGACCGTGGAGTACAACGGGATCCGACCCGCGGCCGCCGTCAGCCCGGCCAGGCTGCGTGCCAGTTCATCGCGCAGAGTCTCCACCGCCGGGGAATGCGAGGCATAATCCACCGGGAGCCAGCGGGTGCGGACCTCATCGCCGAGTTCGTCCACCACCCGCTGCAAGGCCTCGGTCGTGCCCGAGAGGACCACCGAATCCGGGCCGTTCACGGCGGCAACCGACACTCCCGGCCGCTCCTCGACCGGGGCGGCGACCGAGAGCATGGTTCCGCTGCCACTCAGCGAACGCAGCGCGGCGCTGCGCAGTGCCACGACGCGGGCGCCGTCCTCGAGACTCAGCACACCCGCGACCACAGCGGCGGCGATCTCGCCCTGCGAGTGACCGATCACCGCGGCCGGTTCGACGCCCGCGGATTCCCAGACGGCGGCCAGCGAGACCATGACCGCCCACAGGGCGGGCTGCACCACATCCACCCGCGCCAGCGCCTCCTCGTCACCGATGACATCGCGCAGCGACCACGAAACATGGGACGCCAGCGCCGTTTCGCACTCGTCCATCTGCGCCGCGAAGACCGGCGAGGACGCCAGCAGCTCGCGCCCCATCCCCACCCACTGACCACCCTGGCCCGGGAACACGAACACCACACCGGACTCCGGACCCGCCGTGCCGGTCACCACTCCGGGGTGCGGCAGCCCGGCTGCCGCCGCATCCAATCCGGACAGCAACTCCTGGCGATCCGCACCGACCACCACGACCCGGTCCTCGAACACCGACCGCGTCGCCACCAGCGAGCCCGCCACATCCACCGGCAGCAGCTCCGGACGCTCCCGCACCCACTCCGCCAACCGGCCCGCCTGCGCCGCGACAGCATCCCGGCCCCGACCCGAAACCACCCACGCCACCGGCCCGTGAGCCTCGACCGGCTCGACCTCGTCGGCCTCCGGCGCCTGCTCCAGAATCACGTGCGCATTGGTCCCACTCATCCCGAACGAGGACACGGCGGCCCGGCGCGGATGGCCGTTGGCGGGCCAGGCCCGCGGCTCGGTCAACAGCTCGACCGCACCCGCGGTCCAATCCACGTGCGGCGTCGGCTCGTCCACGTGCAGCGTCGCGGGCATGAGCTCGTGCCGCAGCGCCTGCACCATCTTGATGACACCGGCGACACCGGCGGCGGCCTGGGTGTGGCCGATATTCGACTTGATCGACCCAAGCCGCAGCGGCTCGGTGCGGTCCTGTCCGTAGGTGGCCAGCAGCGCCTGCGCCTCGATGGGGTCGCCGAGGGAGGTGCCGGTGCCGTGCGCCTCGACGAGATCGATATCGGCGGCGTTCAGCCCGGCCTCGGTCAGCGCCTGTCGGATCACCCGCTGCTGGGCGGGGCCGTTCGGCGCGGTCAGGCCATTGGAGGCGCCGTCCTGGTTCACCGCGCTGGAGCGCAGCACCGCCAACACCGGATGCCCCTTCGCGCGGGCGTCGGAGAGCCGCTCCAGCACGACCACGCCGATGCCCTCGCCCCAGCCGGTGCCGTCGGCGGCGCCGGCGAAGGCCTTGCACCGACCGTCCGCGGCCAGGCCGCGCTGGCGGCTGAAATCGATGAAGGAGGCAGCGGTCGCCATCACCGCCACTCCCCCGGCCAGTGCCATCGAGCACTCACCCCGGCGCAGCGCCTGGCTTGCCAGGTGCAGCGCCACCAGCGACGAGGAGCAGGCGGTGTCCAGCGTGACCGCCGGGCCCTCCAATCCGAAGACGTAGGCGATCCGGCCGGAGAGCACGCTCGCCGAATTGCCGGTGCTGAGGTATCCCTCCAACCCCTCCGGGACGGATTCCAGCTGAGCGAGGTAGTCGTGGTAGCTCATGCCGACGAAGACACCGGTATCGCTGCCCTTCAGCGACTTCGGATCGATTCCTGCGGTCTCGAACGCCTCCCATGACGTCTCCAGCAGCAACCGCTGCTGCGGGTCCATGGCCAGCGCCTCGCGCGGCGAGATCCCGAAGAATCCGGCGTCGAACTGCCCCGCGTCGTGCAGGAAGCCACCCTCGCGGGTGTAGGAGGTCCCGGGGTTCTCCGGGTCCGGGTCGTACAGCGCCTCCACGTCCCAGCCGCGGTCGGCCGGGAATCCGGAGATGCCCTCGCCACCCGTCGCGGCCAGCTGCCACAGCTGGTCGGCGGAGCGCACGTTCCCCGGGTACCGGCACGCCATGCCGACGAGCGCGAGCGGCTCGGCCGTGCGTTCCTCGAGTTCGGTCACCCGGCGGCGGCTGTCCCGCAGCTCGGCGGTCACCCGGCGCAGATATTTGACCAGTGTGTCGTTGTCGACCATCGGCGTGTCGTTCTCAACCATGGGAAAGCCCTCTATTCCGCAACGCTTCCGAATTCTTCGTCGATGAAATCGAGCAGCTCGTTCACGGACGCGGCTTCGAGATCACGGTCCCCGGCTTCCGGCCGGGCCAGCGATCGCACCGATTCGTACCGTGAGAGCACCGATTTCATCCGGGCGACCACGCTCGCGATCTCGTCCGGATCGATCCGCTCCGGCGCCCGCGTGAACTCCGCGATCGCCCTGGTCACCTCCTGCTCGAGGGCGGCCACCCGCTCGGCCACCGGCGTCGCCTCGCCGTTCCGCTCCGCACCGAGCAGCGCGCGGATGTGGTCCGCGATCTCCCTCGGCGTCGGGTAGTCGAAGATCAACGTCGCCGGGAGCGCGAGGCCGGTGGCGCGGTTCAGGTGATTGCGGAGTTCGACGGCGGTGAGCGAGTCGAACCCGGCCTCCCGGAACGGCCGGTCGGGCTCGACCGACCGCGGCCCCGCGTGCCCGAGGATGGTGGCGACGTGGGTGCAGACGAGGTCCAGCGCCAGCCGCTGCTGGTCCGCGCCGGAGAGCGCGGTGAGCCGGGCCACCCACTCCGATTTCGCCTCGTTCGGCGCGCCGTCGTCGTCCTGCCGGTTCAGCAGCTCGACGACGGCGGGAAGCGCCGCGAGCAGCGGGCGCGGGCGGGCCAGCGCGAAGGTCGGGTAGAACCGGGCCCAGTCGACGTCCGCGACCGCCAGCGTGCGCCCACCCGCGGCCGTCGCGCCGTCCAGCACGGCCATCACGGCGGCCGGGTCCATGGTGCGCAGGCCCTGCCGATCGAAACGCTCGCGAGCCTGCGCACCTTCGTGCCCGCCGTTCTCCTGCCATGGCCCCCAGGCGATGGCGGTGGCGGGCAGCCCGGCCTGGCGGCGATGCTCGGCCAGCGCGTCGAGATAGGCATTGGCGGCCGAGAACGCGCCCTGACCACCGCCGCCCCACACGCCCGCGGCGGAGGAGAACAGCACGAAGGCCGAGAGCGGGAGCGCGGCGGTGAGCTCGTGCAGGGTGCGGGCGGCCGTCCGCTCGGCGTCGAGCACGGCTTCCAGCCGGTCGGGGTCGATGGCCTCGAGGACGTCGTCGGCACCGCGCACGGCGGCGTGCACGACAGCGTTGAGCGGCTGGATCTCGGCGAGCACCGCGGCGAGCGCGGCCCGATCGGCGGGATCGCACCGCACCGTCCGCACCGGCAGACCGGCCGGCTCCTCCGCGGCATCGTCGTGGTTGAGCAGCACCAGCCGCCGGGCGCCGCGGGCGGCGGCCCAGCGGGCGGCGTGCACGCCGAGCGCACCGGCGGCGCCGGTGACGAGGACGGTGCCGTCCAGCTCCGCGGGCGGTTCCGCGCCCGCGCCCGGAGCGGGGACCAGCCTGCGCAGGAACACCCCCGCCGAGCGGATGGCCACCTGGTCTTCCCCGCCGGTGCCGGTCACCACCTCGGCCAGGGCCCGCTCCGCGCGGGTATCGAGCTGGGCGGGAAGATCGATCAATCCGCCCCAGCAATCCGGGTGTTCGAGTCCGGCGACCCGGCCGAGGCCCCAGATCATGGCCTGTTCCGGCGCGGTCAGCGGGTCCGAGCCCGCCACCGAGACGGCGCCGCGGGTCACGCACCACAGCGGTGACCGCAGCCCTGCCGCACTGAGCCCCTGCACCAGGGCGAGCGTGCCCGCGGGCCCCAGCAGGGACAGGACTCCGGTCGGCGGCTCGCAGGCCAGGCGCTCCTGCCAGGTCTGCCGATCACCGGCCGCCGACTCCCGGACGGTGGCGCCGCGCGCCGTGAGCGCCCGCGCGCACGCGGCGGCGGTCTCCTCCGCGCCCGGTGCGGTGACGAGCAGCCAGGTGCCGGCGAGCCGCCCGTCGCCGAGCGGCGCGGTGGCCGGGATCCAGTCGACCCGGTAGCGCAGCTCGTCGAGTTCCGACCTGGCTCGGCGCGCGCTCCGCCATTCCGCCAGCGCGGCGAGTACCGGCGCCGGATCGGTGCCGGACGGCAGCGCGGGGAGTTGCCCGGCATCGACCATGGCCCAGAATTCGGCGTCGATTCCATCCGCCGATGCGGCGGGTGCGCTCCCGCTGGGGAGCCAGTAGTGCTCGTGCTGGAAGGCGTAGGTGGGCAGCGCAACCCGGCGCGCGGCCGGGCCCGCGGTGACCGCCGCCCAGTCGACGTGGACGCCCGCGGTGAAGACCCGCGCCACCCCGGTCGGCACCGCCGTCACCTCGCTTTCACCCCGCCACAGTCCCGCAGCGACACCCTCGTGCACCAGGCTCGCCAGACCACCGTCGCCGAGCTCGAGGAAACGGTTCACGCCCTGCTCGGCGAGACCGGACAGCGCGCGGGAGAACTGGACGGTGTCACGCAGATGCCGCACCCAGTACTCCGGCGAGGTGGCCTGCTCGACCGTCAGTAGCTCCCCCGTGCTGTCGGAGATCACCGGAATCAACGGCGGACGCAGCTCGACACCCGCCAGGACCCCACGGAACTCGTCCAGGACAGGATCCATACGGGGCGAGTGAAAAGCATGCGAAACCGGAAGACGCTTCGTCCGGCGCCCCGCCGCCAGCCAGTAGCCCGCCACCTCGGTGACCGCGTCCTCATCACCCGAGATCACCACCGCATCAGCGGCATTCACCGCCGCCACCGACACCACCGCGCTGTCCGGCAGCACCAGCCCGATCGAGTCCAGCACTTCCTGCTCACCGGCCCGGATCGACACCATCGCGCCGCCAGCGGGAAGCTCCTGCATCAACCGGCCACGCTCGGCCACCACCCGCGCGGCATCCGGCAGCGACATGACTCCGGCCACATGAGCGGCCGCCAGGCCACCGATCGAGTGGCCGAGCACGTAATCGGGGGTGATCGACCAGGATTCGAGCAGCCGGAACAACGCGACCTCGACCGCGAACAACGCCTGCTGGGTATAGCGGGTCTCGTTCAACAGCACCGGATCGTTGTCGATCACCTCCCGCAGCGAATCGTCCAGATACCCGCACACCTCATCGAAAGCATCGGCGAAGATCGGGTACGCGGCCGCGAGTTCCTTCCCCATACCGACCCGCTGCGAACCCTGTCCGCCGAACAGCAGGCAGAGGCCGGTGGCGGCGCCCGCATCCGGCTCGGACACCACGGCGGGGTGCGGTTCGTCACGGGCGGCCGCGTCGAGCCCGGCGAGCAGGGTGCCGGGATCGTCGCCGACCACGACGACGCGGTCCTCGAAGGTCGCACGGGTCGAGGCCAGTGACCATCCGATATCGACCGGGTCCAACTCGGGGTGCTCGCGTACCCAGGAAGCCAGCCGGCCGGCCTGCGCGGCCACGGCGGCGCGGCCGCGACCGGAGACCACCCAGGCCACCGGGCCCTCGAGGGCGGGCTCCGGGGTCGCGGCAGGCGCGGGCTCGGGCGGCTGTTCCAGGATGAGGTGGGCGTTCGTGCCGCTGATCCCGAACGAGGAGACCGCCGCGCGCCGCGGGTGGCCGTTGCGCGGCCACTCCCGCGCGCTGGTGAGCAGCTCGACCGTACCCGCGGACCAGTCCACGTGCGGTGTCGGCTCCTCGACGTGCAGCGTCGGCGGCATGACCCGGTGCCGGAGCGCCATGATCATCTTGATCACCCCGGCGACCCCGGCGGCGGCCTGGGTGTGGCCGATATTGGACTTGATCGACCCGAGCCACAGCGGCTCCTCGCGGTCCTGCCCGTAGGTGGCGATGAGGGCCTGCGCCTCGATGGGATCGCCGAGCGCGGTGCCGGTGCCGTGGGCCTCGACCACATCCACCTCGGCCGTGGTCAACCCACCGGCGGTGAGCGCCTGCTGGATGACCCGCTGCTGGGACGGGCCGTTCGGCGCCGTCAACCCGTTGGAGGCGCCGTCCTGGTTCACGGCGCTGCCACGCAGCACCGCGAGCACCGGATGGCCCTTCGCCCGCGCGTCCGAGAGCCGCTCCAGCACCAACACACCCACACCCTCAGCCGGGCCGAAACCATCGGCGGCAGCATCGAAGGCCTTGCAGCGGCCGTTCCCGGCCAGCCCGCGCTGGCGGCTGAAATCGATGAAGGTGCCCGGCGTCGCCATGACCGTCACGCCGCCCGCCAGGGCCAGCGAGCACTCGCCGCCGCGCAGCGCCTGTGCCGCCAAGTGGACCGCCACCAGCGAGGACGAGCACGCGGTGTCCACCGTCATGGCCGGGCCCTGTAAACCCAGCACATACGACAACCGGCCCGACACCACACTCGCCGAACTACCGGTCCCGAGCAGCCCCTCCAGCCCCTCGGGCACGCTCCGCAACCGAGACGCGTGATCGTGATAAGTCACGCCCGCGAACACACCGGTATCACTGTCGCGCAACGACTTCGGGTTCACTCCGGCGCTCTCCAGCGCCTCCCAGCCGACCTCCAGCATCAACCGCTGCTGCGGATCCATCGCCAGCGCCTCGCGCGGGGAGATCCCGAAGAACCCGGCATCGAAATCGCCCGCGCCGTGCAGGAATCCGCCCTCGCTGGTGTAGGAGGTGCCCGCGCTGTCCGGGTCGGGGTTGTAGAGGCTGTCCAGATCCCAGCCACGGTCACCGGGGGGCGGGGTGATGGCATCACCGGCGCCGATCACCAGGTCCCACAGCTGCTCCGGGGTGCCGACCCCGCCCGGGAATCGGCACGCCATCCCCACCACGACCACGGCGTCCTCGGTGGTTGCCTCGCCGGTGGCGGTGCTCGCGGTGGCCGTGGGGCCGGGGTCGATGGCCTCCAGCAGGTGCCGGGTGACGGCGTCCGGGGTGGGGAAATCGAAGACCAGGGTCGAGGGTAGGGTGCGGCCGATGCTCGCCGCCAGCCGATTGCGGAACTCGACGGCGGTGAGCGAATCGAACCCCAGGTCCCGGAAGGCGCGGTCGGCGCCGATACCGGCGGCGTCCGGGTAGCCCAGCACGGTCGCGGTGTGCGCGCGGACCAGGTCGAGCACATGCCGGTGGCGCTGCCCCGCGGTCATGGCCGTCAGCCGGGCACCGAGCCCCGCGGCCGTCTCCGGACCCGCCGCGGCGGAACGGCGGGCGGGCACGCGCACCAGGTCGCGCAGCAGCGGGTGCACCGCGCCGGAGCGGGCGCGGGCGCGCAGGTCGTCGTGGTCGAGAACGATGGCGAGCGGCGTGGGCTCCGGTGCGGCCGCGGCGATGTCGAACAGGGCCAGGCCGCGCGCGGTGGAGAGCGCGCGAGTGCCGCCGCGGCTCATGCGGGCGTGATCGGCGCGGGTCAGCGCACCGGTCATCGCGCTGGCCTGCTCCCACAGCCCCCAGCCGATCGACACCGCCGGAAGGCCATGCGCCCGCCGCGCGGTAGCCAACGCATCCAGGTAGGCGTTGGCCGCCGCGTAGTTGGCCTGCCCGGCATTGCCGAAGGTCGCCGAGGCGGAGGAGAACAGGACGAAGCCCGCAGGCGGCCGATCGCGGGTCAGCTCGTGCAGGTGCCGGGCGGCGTCGGCCTTGGCGGCCAGCACGGCTTCGATCCGCTCCGGGGTCAGCGTTTCCACCGTGCCGTCATCGAGCACACCGGCCGCGTGCACGACCGCCGTCAGGTCCGGGATCCCTGCCAACAGCGCGGCGACCGAATCACGGTGCGAAACATCGCAGGCCACGATCTCGACTCGGGCGTCCGTGCGGGCGAGTTCGGCCATCAGCTCAGGGGCACCGGGCGCTTCGGCCCCGCGACGGCTGGTCAAGACCAGTTTGCGGGCGCCGGCCGCGACCAGGTGCCGCGCAAGTGCCGCGCCGAGGACACCGGTGCCGCCGGTGATCAGCACCGTGCCCTCGGTATTCCACGGCTGCGGAACGGTGAGCACGACCTTGCCGATGTGCCTGGCCTGCTGGACGTAGCGCAGCGCGTCGATCGCATCGCGGGCATCCCAGCAGGTCGTCGGCAGCGGGGTGAGCGCGCCCGACTCGAACAGCGCTGCCAGCTCGGCCAGCATCTGCTGGATCCGATCCAGACCCGCCTCCGCCAAATCGAATCGGCGATACCGCACCCCCGGATACCGCTCCGCCACCTCACCCGGATCCCGGACATCGAGCTTGCCCATATCGATCAACCGACCACCCGCGCCGAGCATCGACAACGACTCGTCCAAGAACTCCCCGGTCAACGAATTCAGCACCACATCGACCTCGCCCAGCACCCGACCGAAACCCAACTCACGCGAGGAAGCGATCCGCTCGACATCCACCACGGCCCACTTGCCCGGGCTCGCAGTCGCACACACATCCACACCCCAGAGCCGCGCCAACTGCGTCGCCGCCATGCCCACACCACCGGCAGCGGCATGAATCAGCAACCGCTCCCCCGACCGGACCTGCGCCAGATCCCGCAAGCCGTACCAGGCAGTCAGGAACACCACCGGCACCGACGCTGCCTGCGCGAACGACCATCCCGACGGCATCCGGGTCACCATGCGCGCGTCCATGACCGCCGTCGGTGCGAAGCCGCTGACGAACATGCCCATCACCCGATCGCCCACCGCAACCCCGGTGACCTCGGCGCCGATCTCCTCCACCACGCCTGCGCCCTCGCTGCCCATGACGGCGTCGCCGGGGTAGACCCCGAGGCCGATCAGCACATCACGGAAGTTCACGCCGGCCGCCAGCACCCGGACCCGCACATCGCCGGGGCCCACCGCGCCGGGCTCCGCCGGGCGGGCGGCAATGCTCTCCAGCGACCCGTCGGTGCCGCCGCCGATGCACCACTCCGTGCCCCCGAACACCGTCGACGGGGTGGCGAGCGAGGTGGTGCCTGCAGCGTGACCGCGCCCGATCCTCGGCACCGACAGCTCGCCCCCGCGCACGGCGACCTGCGCCTGCCCGGACGCGATGGCCGTGCTGGGAATGCCGTCGGTATCGGTATCGATCAGCAGCACCCGGTCCGGGTTCTCGGTCTGCACCGAGCGCACGAACCCCCAGACCGCGGCCGCGGCCGGGTCCACAAGGTCGGCGGGGCGCACCGCCACGGCATTGCGGGTCAGCACGGCCAGCCGCGTGCTGCCCAATTCCGCAGCGCTGAGCCAGGATTGGACAACGCTGAGAGTCCGACCCAGGAGCGCGGTGGCGGATTCGGTGCCGTCCGGGATTGCCAGGACCAGTACCGCAGGCGGTGCGGCGACCACCGCGGCCAGGTCGGTGGCGGCCGCGGCCAGCACCGTGCAGTCGATCTCGATGCCCGGCTCGGGATCGGCGGGATGCCGCACCCAGGTGACGGTGTAGAGATCGCGGGCGGCGCCGTCGTCGGCCGCGATGTGCTCGCGGGTGACGGGGCGCAGCGTCAGCCCGTCGATGGTGATCACCGGGGCGCCGAGCGGGTCGGTGGCGCTCACCGCCACGGTGTCATCCGCCGTGCGGCGCAACCGGACCCGCAGTGAGCGGGCGTCGGTGGCGTGCAGCGCGATACCGGTCCAGGCGAAGGGAAGCAGCCCCGTCCCCGCGGCGGTCTCCGCACCGATCCCGGCGAGCCCGGACGCGTGCAGCGCCGCGTCCAGCAGCGCCGGGTGCACGCCGAAACCCGCCTCGGCCGAGCCGTCCCGGTCGGGCAGCGCGACCTCGGCGTACACATCGGTCGCGTGCCGCCAGGCGGCGCGCAAACCGCGGAAGGCCGGGCCGTACGCCAACCCGGCATCGGCGAGCCGATCGTAGAAGTCGTCCAGCGGCACCGGCTCGGCCTCGGCGGGCGGCCACTCACCGGGCAGGTCGTCGTGCGGTGCCGGGGCCGGTTCCCTGGTCAGGGTGCCGGTGGCGTGCCGGGTCCAGGTGTCGTTGCCGTGCGGGCGGGAGTAGATGTCGATGGTCCGGCCGCGGTCGGCACCGGAGACGACGATCTGCAGGTCCCTCGGCTCACCGAGCACGAGGGGGGTGTGGATGACGAGTTCGTCCACCCGGTCGTAGCCGATCCGATCGGCGGCGCAGATGGCCAGATCCACGAAGGCGGTACCCGGCAGCAGCGCCGATCCCAGCACAGTGTGGTCGAGCACCCACGCGTGCGTCCGGGCCGAAAGATGTCCGGTCAGCACGACGGTATCGGCCTCGGCGAGCGCCACCACCGCGCCGAGCAGCGGGTGCTCGACCGGATCGAGTCCGAGGCCGGATGCGTCCCCGCCCCCGGCCCGGCCGGATTCGAGCCAGTAGCGCCGGTGCTGGAAGGCATAGGTGGGGAGCTCGACCCAGTGCGGGTCGGTGCCGTGCACGGCGCTCCAGTCGACGGGGGTGCCGGTGACGAACAGCTCCGCCGCCGAGAGCAGGAACTGGCGCTGCTCGGGCTGATCGCGGCGCAGCGTGCCCACGGTGACCGCGCCCGGCAGCACCGGGTGCGGGGAGACCTCCACCAGTTTCGTGAGGCCGTCCGCGCGTGCAGCGGTGACCGCACCGTGGAAATCGACCGTCGTACGCAGGTTCTCGTACCAGTAGGCGGCATCCATCGTCGTGGTGTCGAGGATGCTCGCGGTGACCGTCGAGTACAGCGGCACCCGGCCCGGCCCGGGCCGCACATCGGACAGCACCCGCAGCAGATCGTCCCGCAGGGACTCGACAGCCGGGGAGTGCGAGGCGTAATCGACCGGAAGCCACCGGGTCCGAACCTCGGCATCCAGCTCGGCGGCGAACGCCTCGAGGGCTTCCGTCGTGCCGGACAGCACCACCGCCTCCGGGCCGTTCACCGCGGCGACCGAGATGCCCGGCCGCTCACCGACGGGTGCGGCGACAGACAGCATGGTCCCGCTGCCACTCAGCGAACGCAGCGCCGCACTGCGCAACGCCACCACCCGGGCACCATCCCCCAGGCTCAACACCCCCGCGACCACAGCGGCCGCGATCTCACCCTGCGAATGCCCGATCACCGCAGCGGGCTCGACGCCCAGCGACTCCCACACCGCCGCCAGCGAGACCATCACCGCCCACAGCACCGGCTGCACCACATCCACCCGCGCCAACGCCTCCTCGTCACCGAGGACATCACGCAACGACCACGAAACATACGGGGACAGGGCCTCCGCACACTCATCCATCCGCGCCGCGAAAACCGGAGACGACGCCAACAACTCACGACCCATCCCCACCCACTGCCCACCCTGACCCGGGAACACGAACACCACACCCGAACCCGGACGCACAGACCCCGACACCACACCCGGGTGCGGGAACCCCCCCGCCGCCGCATCCAACCCCGAGAGCAACTCCCCACGGTCGACGCCGACCACGACCACCCGATCCTCGAACAGCGACCGCGTCGACACCAGCGACCGGGCGACCTCGACCGGTGTCGGAGCGGATTCCTCGCGCAGCCGCTCGGCGAGCCGCCCGGCCTGCGCGGCGACCGCCTCCGGCCCCCGGCCGGAGAGCACCAGCGCCACCGGCGCCTCGTCGTCCCGCGGGGGTTCCCGCTCGGCGCGGGGCGCGTCCTCCAGGATCACGTGCGCATTGGTGCCGCTGACCCCGAACGAGGACACCGCGGCCCGGCGCGGATGCCCGTTCACCGGCCAGTCCCGCCGCTCGGTGAGCAGCCGCACCGCCCCGGCGGACCAGTCGACGTGCGGGGTCGGCTCGTCCACGTGCAGCGTCGCAGGCAGGACGCCGTGCCGCATCGCCATGATCATCTTGATCACCCCGGCGACGCCCGCCGCCGCCTGCGCGTGGCCGATATTCGACTTGATCGACCCCAGCCACAGCGGGTCGGTGCGGTCCCGGCCGTAGGTCGCCAGCAGCGCCTGCGCCTCGATGGGGTCACCCAGGGAGGTTCCGGTGCCGTGCGCCTCCACCGCGTCGATATCGGCAGTGGTCAGCCCGGCCGCGGCCAGGGCCCGGCGGATCACGCGCTGCTGCGACGGGCCGTTCGGCGCGGTCAGGCCGTTGGAGGCGCCGTCCTGGTTCACCGCGCTGCCGCGCAGCACCGCCAGCACGCGCCTGCCTGCGGCCTCGGCGTCGGAGAGGCGCTCCAGCACCAGCACACCGACGCCCTCGCCCCACGCGGTGCCGTCCGCGCCCTTCGCGAACGCCTTGCAGCGGGCATCGGCGGCGAGGCCGCGCTGCCTGCTGAAATCCACGAAGGCGCCGGGGGTGGCCATCACGGTCACCCCGCCCGCGAGCGCCAGCGAGCACTCGCCGCGGCGCAGCGCCTGGCCGGCAAGGTGCATCGTCACCAGCGACGAGGAGCAGGCGGTGTCCAGCGTGACGGCGGGTCCTTCCAGCCCGAGCACGTAGGACACCCGGCCGGAGAGCACGCTGGCCGCATTGCCGGTGCCGAGGAAGCCCTCCACGCCGTCCGGCAGGTTCCGCAGCCCGGAGATGTAGTCGTGGTAGGTCACCCCCGAGAAGACGCCGGTGTCGGTGCCCTTCAGCGAGGCCGGGGCGATGCCGGAGTTCTCCAGCGCCTCCCAGCTGGTTTCCAGCATGAGCCGCTGCTGCGGGTCCATGGCCAGCGCCTCGCGCGGTGAGATGCCGAAGAATCCGGGGTCGAAATCGCCCGCGTCGTGCAGGAATCCGCCCGCCCTCGTATAGGAGGTGCCGCGGCTGTCCGGATCCGGGTCGAAGAGCGCCTCGATGTCCCAGCCGCGATCGGTGGGGAAATCGGTGATCGCGTCGCCGCCCGCGACGACGAATCGCCACAGCTGTCCGGGGTCGTCGATGCCGCCGGGGAATCGGCACGCCATCCCGACCACTGCGATGGGCTCGGTGCTCCGGTGCAGGAGCTCGGCCTTCTCGTCCTTCAGCGACCGGATCTCCTTGAGGGAATCCCGCAGCGCCTCGATCAGCTCGTTCGCATCCATGGCTATTCCGCTTCCCGACCGTCCAGCGCGAAATCGCGCTCGATCCTGTTTCGTCGAACCATCTCCAGGAGCCCCGCGGTATCGAGGTCGTCGATCTCGGTGCCCGCCTCGGCGGCGGCGTCGCGCGCCGAATCCAGCACCCGCATGACGAAGGCGACCACGCCGGACTCCCGGAGTTGCTCGTAGCCGACCTGTTCCAGCGCCGATCGGAATGCGCTCTCGTCGACCTCCGCGGCCTCGCTCCGATCACCGCCGAGCAGCGCGTCCAGCAGGTGGTCCGCGATGTCCCGCGCGGTGGGGTAGTCGAAGACCAGGGTGGCCGGGAGGCCGAGCCCGGTCTCGGTATTCAACCGGTTCCGCAGCTCGACCGCGGTGAGCGAGTCCAGCCCGAGTTCGCGGAACGACCGTGCCTCGCCGATCTCCCGGTGGTCCGGGTGGCCGAGCACCGCCGCGACCTGATTCCGGACCAGGTCGAGCAGCAGCGGGGCGCGGTCCGCTTCCGGCAGCGTCGTGAGCCGCTCGACCAATCCCGACCGGGCGGTCGCGGTAGCCGCGCTCGGCTCGTCGTCGGCGCTGAGCAGCGCCGCCACCGCGGGCAGGTCGCGCAGGAACGGGCGGGGCCGGGCGAAGGCGTAGACCGGGTAGAAGCGGGACCAGTTCATCTCCGCCACGGTGACGGTGGTGTCCCCGGCGCCGAGCGCATACTCCAGCGCCCGGATCGCCGATTCCGGTGCCAGCAGCGCCATTCCGCGGTCGCCGAGTCGTTCCTGCTGGCCCTCCCCGCGGTCGACCATGCCGCCGTCGGCCCACGGGCCCCAGGCGATCGCCGTGCTGGGCAGCCCGCTCCGCTCGCGGTACTCGGCGAGCGCGTCGAGGTAGGCGTTGGCCGCCGAGTAGGCACCCTGGCCGCCGCCGCCCCACACCCCCGCCGCGGAGGAGAACAGCACCAGTCGGGGCGAGATCGCGAGCTCGGCGAGCGCACCGTGCAGCACGGCCGCACCGCCCGCCTTGGCCGCGGTGACCGCGGCCAGCCCGGCGCTGTCCAGTTCGTCGAGCCCGGCCATGGTGCCGACGCCCGCGGCGTGCACCACCAGGCTCAGGGGATGCTCCGCCGGGATACCGGCGAGCACTGCGGCCACCGCCTCCGGATCGGTGACATCGCAGCGCAGCAGCTCCGCCTCCGCTCCGGCACCGCGCAATTCGTCGAGCAGGGCTCCGGCGCCCGCCGCGCCGGGGCCGCTGCGGGAGAGCAGCACCAGCCGCCGCGCGCCGCGCGCCGCCGCCCACCGAGCGACGTGCCCGCCGAGGGCGCCGGTACCACCGGTGATCAGCACCGTACCGGTGATTTCGGCCTCCAGGGCGGGGCCGGCGGCCGCGGGCGCCAGCCTGCGCAGGAAGGCGCCCGCCGAGCGGATGGCCACCTGATCCTCCGCGCCCGCACCCGACAGCGCCTCGCACAGTGCCCGCTCCGCGCGGGCGTCCACTACCTCGGGCAGATCGATCAGCCCGCCCCAGCGGTCCGGGTACTCGAGCGCCGCGACCCGGCCCAGCCCCCACACCATCGCCTGGGCCGGGGACTCCACCACCTCGGACGGCCCCACCGCGACCGCGCCGCGGGTCACCGACCACATCGGCGCGGATATCCCGGCGTCGCCGAGCCCCTGGACAAGGGCCAGGGTGCCCGCGGGGCCGCGGGTTCCGGTATCCGGGAGGTCGAGCAGAGACAGGACTCCGGCGATCGTGGGGCCGGCGAGGTCCGCCAACCGGGACGCCCACTGCTCACGCTCCGAGCCGCCGCCCAGCACAACGCTGTTCGCCCCGTTCGCGGTGAGGGCGCGCTCGCACGCGGTTACCAGCGGGTCGGTCGCGGTACCGGCGGCGATCAGCCAGGTGCCGGTGAGCCGCCCGCTGCCGAGCGGCGCGGTCGCGGGCCGCCACTCGACCCGGTAGCGCCAGGAGTCGATGACCGACCGCGCGTGGCGGGCGGCGCGCCAGGCCGAGAGCGCCGCGAGCACCGTTGCCGGATCCGTGTCGGAGGGCAGCGGAGCGAGCTGCTCCACGTCACCGGATTCGACCATGCGCCAGAACTCCGCGTCCACGCTGTCGGTCTCCGCGGGCTCGGCGGCCGGGCCGGCCTCGACCCAGTAGCGACGGCGTTGGAAGGCATAGGTGGGCAGCGGAACCCGGCGCACGGCCGGGCCCGCGGTGACCGCCGCCCAGTCGACGTCGACGCCCGCGGTGAAGACCCGGGCCACCCCGGTCAGCACCGCCGCCGCCTCGCTCCCACCCCGCAGCAGCCCCGCCGCGACGCCCTCGTGCACCAGGCTCGCCAGACCCCCGTCACCCAGCTCGAGGTAGTGCGCGACCCCGCGTCCGGCCAGGTGGGTGAGGGCACCGGCGAACCGGACGCTGTCGCGCACGTGCCGCACCCAGTAGTCGGGGGAGGTGGCCTGCTCGGCCGTCAGCAGTTCCCCGGTGCTGTCGGAGATCACCGGGATCAGCGGGGGATGCAGCTCGACGCCGGCAAGAACGTCGCGGAATTCGTCCAGGACGGGGTCCATGTGGGGCGAGTGGAAAGCGTGCGAGACCGGAAGGCGCTTGGTTCGCCGCCCCGCCGCCAGCCAGTATCCGGCGACCTGGGTGACCGCGTCCTCGTCACCCGAGATCACCACCGCATCGGCGGCATTCACCGCCGCCACCGAGACCGCACCGCTGTCCGGCAGTACCAGCCCGATGGAATCGAGCACTTCCCGTTCTCCGGCCCGGATCGACACCATCGCGCCACCACCGGGCAGCTCCTGCATCAACCGGCCGCGCTCGGCCACCACCCGCGCGGCGTCCGGCAACGACATCACTCCCGCCACATGCGCGGCGGCCAGGCCACCGATCGAATGCCCGAGCACGTAGTCGGGCGTGATCGACCAGGATTCGAGCAACCGGAACAAAGCGACCTCGACCGCGAACAACGCCTGCTGGGTGTACCGCGTCTCGTTCAACAAGACCGGATCGTTGCCGATCACCTCCCGCAACGACCCGTCCAGGTACCCGCACACCTCGTCGAAAGCTGCGGCGAAGACCGGATACGCGGCCGCGAGCTCGCGGCCCATGCCCACCCGCTGCGAACCCTGCCCGCCGAACAGGAAGGCGATACCGGAACCACCGGCGGCGGAGCCGGACACCACACCCGGATGCGACTCCGCCGCGGCCACGGCGGCCAGCCCGGCCAGCAACGTACCGCGATCGTGCCCCACGATCACCGCGCGGTCCTCGAATACCGAGCGGGTGGACGCCAGCGACCAGGCGATGTCCGCGGGCGACGACTCCGGCCTGGCCCGCAGCCACTCCGCCAGCCTGGCGGCCTGCCCGGCGACCGCCTCCGGCCCGCGTGCGGAGACCACCCATGCCGTCGGTGCCTCCGGCACCGTCTCGGCCGCCGGGGGCGCCGGAACCTCGGGTGCCTGCTCCAGGATCACGTGCGCGTTCGTGCCGCTGATCCCGAACGAGGAGACCGCAGCCCGTCGCGGGTGACCGTTGACCGGCCACTCCCGCGCACTCCGCAGCAGCGAGACCGCCCCCGACGACCAATCCACGTGCGGCGTCGGCTCCTCGACGTGCAGAGTCGCGGGCATGACCCCGTGCCGCAGCGCCATCACCATCTTGATCACCCCCGCAACCCCGGCCGCGGCCTGGGTGTGGCCGATATTGGACTTGATCGACCCCAACCACAACGGCTCCGAACGGTCCTGCCCGTAGGTCGCCAACAGCGCCTGCGCCTCGATGGGATCACCCAGCGCGGTCCCGGTACCGTGCGCCTCCACCACATCGATATCGGCGCCGGTGAGCCCACCCGACGCGAGCGCCTGCCGGATCACCCGCTGCTGAGCCGGACCGTTCGGCGCAGTCAAACCATTCGACGCACCATCCTGATTCACCGCGCTCGACCGCAGCACCGCCAGCACCGGATGGCCGTTGGCCCGCGCGTCCGACAGCCGCTCCAACACCAGCACACCCACACCCTCGGCCGGGCCGAAACCGTCCGCGGCGGCATCGAAAGCCTTGCATCGGCCGTCCACAGCCAGCCCCCGCTGACGGCTGAAATCCACGAACGTGCCGGGCGTCGCCATGACCGTCGCCCCGCCCGCCAGGGCCAGCGAGCACTCCCCCGCCCGCAGCGCCTGCCCGGCCCAGTGCAGCGCCACCAGCGACGACGAGCACGCCGTATCGACCGTCACCGCCGGGCCCTCCAGCCCGAGGGCGTAGGAGATGCGGCCGGAGAAGACGCTGGCGGCATTGCCGGTCATGAGATAGCCGCCGGCGTCCTGCAGCACGTGTTGCACGACCGCCGCGTAGTCCTGGCCGTTGGTTCCCGCGAAAACCCCGACATCACCGCCGCGCAACGACTTCGGGTCGATCCCGGCGCTCTCGATCGCCTCCCAGCTGGTCTCCAGCAGCAGCCGCTGCTGGGGGTCCATGGCCAGCGCCTCGCGCGGGGAAATCTCGAAGAAGGACGCGTCGAATTGCCCCGCCTCGTGCAGGAATCCGCCCTCGCGGGTGTACGAGCTGCCCGGCCGGTCGGGATCGGGGTCGTACAGGCCACGCAGATCCCAGCCGCGATCCGTAGGCAGCGTGCTGATGGCGTCCCCGCCGTCGAGTACCAGCCGCCACAGCTGCTCCGGATCGGTGACGCCGCCGGGGAACCGGCAGGCCATACCCACCACGGCCAGCGGCTCGTCGGCGGCGGCAGCGCCCGGGGGGCGCGCGGCGCCGGTGGCCGCGGCCGCGATGCCGAGGAGTTCGAGCACATGCCGGGCGACGGCCTCGATGGTCGGGTAGTCGAAGACGAGCGTGGCGGGCAGGGTCAGGCCGGTCGCGGCGTTCAGCCGGTTCCGCAGCTCCACCGCGGTGACCGAGTCGAACCCCATCTCGGTGAAGGCGCGGCCGAGCACCACGTCGCCCGGGTTCTCGTGCCCCAGTACCGCGGCGACGTGCGCTCGCACCAGCTCGACCACGGTCCGGCGCTGCTCGGCCGCCGCCCGCCCGGCGAGCCGATCGGCCAACGCCGACCTGGCCTCCGGCTCCAGTGCCGCGAGCTCGCCTGCCTGCTCTCGGACGGCAGGGATCTCGTCGAAGAGCGGGTTGCGCCGCTCGGCATTGGTCGCGACCCAGAACTTCTTCCAGGCGATATCGGCCACCAGGACGTCGGTGCCCGCCGTGCCGCGCCAGGCCTCCAGCGCGACGGCCGGGTCGAGCGGCGGCACGCCATGCCGGACGAAGGTGTCGAATGCCGCCGTTCCGCGGGTGGTCTCGCCGGTGTGCCAGGGGCCCCAGGCAATGGTGGTGGCGGCCAGGCCGTGGCCACGGCGGTATGCGGCCAGCGCGTCCACACAGGAATTGGCCAGTGCGTCGGCGCCGCGCCCGGGCGAGCCGAGTACCGCGGCGAGCGAGGAGAACAGCACGAACGAACGCAGCCCGAGCCCGCCGGTGAGTTCGTGCAGGTTCCATGCCCCCTCGACCTTGGCCCGCAGCGAATCCCGCACGCTCTGCGGGGTCAGTGCCTCGACCGGGCCGTCCCCGTGCGCCCCGGCCGCGTGCACGACCGCGGTGAGCGGGCATCCGGCCGGGATGGTGGCGAGCACCCCGGCCAGCGCCGCGCGGTCCGCGATATCGCAGGCGACGACCTCGACCCGGTCGTCCCCGGCGAACGGACCCTTCGGATCGGCGCCGGTGCGGTTCAGCACGAGCACGTGCCGGGCGCCGCGCGCGAGGTGCAGGCGCACGATATGGCTGCCCAGCGCACCGGTGCCGCCGGTGACCAGCACGGTCCCCTCCGGATCGGGCTCCGGCTCGGCCGGCCGCGCCACGGCCGGTGCGGGGAGCAGGCGGCGGCGGAAGACGCCCGCTGAGCGGACGGCCAGCTGGTCCTCCCCGTCGGCGGCGGTGATCAGCAGCGACACCAACCGCCAGGTGCCCTCGTCCACGGTCTCGGGCAGGTCGATCAGCCCGCCCCAGCGGCCGGGGTGCTCCAGCGCGGTCACCCGGCCCAGCCCCCACAGCGCAGCCTGCAGCGGCCTGCGCGGCACGTCGGCCGGCCCGGTCGAGACGGCGCCGCGGGTCAGGAACCACAGCGGTGCCGTGATCCCGGCAGCGCCGAGACCCTGGATCAGGGCGACGGCGGTCGCGGTGGTGGCGAGCGGATCCTCGGAGTCCGCCGTGAGCGCGAGCACGCCGGAGAGCGGCTCCGCCGCGACGGTTTCGAGGCAGGCGCGGTCGGTGCCCGGTGCGGCGGTCACGGTGGTCATGCCGAGCGCTTCGAACGCGGCCGCGCAGCCGGTGGTGTCGCTGCCGTCCGGGGTGAGCAGCAGCCAGGTGCCCGCGGGCCGGGGCGCGTCGGCGACGGTGTGCGGTTTCCAGGTCACGTGGTAGCGCCAGGATTCGGCCCTGGCGCGGGCGTCGCGCCGCTCCCGCCAGGCGGCGAGTTCGGGCAGCACCGATTCCCAGGCTCCGGCGGTGCCCGCGTCGGCGGCGATGGCGCGGCTCAGCTCGTCGGGGTCGCCGCGCTCGACCAGCTGCCAGAACTGCTCGTCGAGCACGTCGCGGCGCGGTTCGGTTCCGGTCTCCAGCCAGTAGCGGCGGTGCCGGAAGGCATAGGTGGGCAGCTCGATTCGGCGCCCGCCGGGGTGCAGCCCGGCCCAGTCGACGGCGATGCCGGTGACGAACAGCTGCGCGGCGGCGGCCAGCAGCTGCCGCTGCTCGGGTTGGTCACGGCGGAGCGAACCCGCCGCGACGCCGGTGTGCTCGCTCGCGTCGAGCGTCTCCTGTACGGCGGCGTTGAGCACCGGGTTCGGCGAGATCTCCAGGAAGCCGGTGATGCCGTCGCCGAGCGCGGCGGTGACCGCGCCGTGGAAGGCGACGGTGGCGCGCAGGTTCTCGTACCAGTAGCGTCCGGTCATGGCGGTGGTGTCGAGCGGGCCTGCGGTCACCGTCGAGTAGACCGGCACCCGGCCGGGCCCGGCGCTGATCCCGGCCAGCGTCCCGGCCAGCTCGTCGCGGAGCACCTCGACGGCGCGCGAGTGCGAGGGGTAGTCGACCGGGAGCCAGCGGATCCGGACCTGCTCACCCAGTAGGCCCGCGATCTGCTCCAGGGCAGCGCGCGGGCCGGAGAGCACCACCGAGGTGGGGCCATTCACCGCCGCGACCGCGACCCGCTCGGTGGCGAGGTCGTCGGCGAACCGTTCCCGGATCTCGGCGACGGGCAGCGCGACCGAGAGCATGGTGCCGGTGCCGCTCAGCGACCGCAGCGCGGCACTGCGCAGCGCCACCACCCTGGCGCCGTCCCCCAGGCTCAACACCCCCGCGACGACAGCGGCCGCGATCTCGCCCTGCGAATGCCCGATCACCGCGGCGGGCTCGACGCCCAGCGACTCCCACACCGCGGCGAGCGACACCATCACGGCCCACAGCACCGGTTGCACGACGTCGACCCGCGCCAGCGCCTCCTCGTCACCGAGGACCTCGCGCAGCGACCAGGAGACGTGCGGGGCGAGCGCCTCGGCGCATTCGTCCATCCGCGCCGCGAAGACCGGCGACGACGCCAGCAGCTCACGGCCCATCCCCACCCACTGGCCGCCCTGGCCCGGGAAGACGAACGCCACAGCGGAACCCGCGGTCGCGGAGCCGGACACCACGGCCGGATGAGGGGCACCGGCGGCCACGGCGTCGAGCCCGGCGAGCAGTTCGGCGCCGTCCGCGCCGATCACCACCGCGCGGTCCTCGAACACAGCGCGGGTCGCCGCCAGCGACCAGCCGATATCGGTGATGCCCCACCGGGTGGCGGTCAGCTCGGGCCGTACACGGAGCCGTTCGGCCAGCCGGGCCGCCTGGGCGGCGACCGCGTCGTGGCCGCGGCCGGAGAGCACCAGGGCCACCGGCTCGGCGGCTCCGGCGTCGTCCGGCCGCTGTTCGGCGGGCACTTCGGCCTGCTCGAGCACGAGGTGCGCATTGGTGCCGCTGATCCCGAAGGAGGAGACGGCGGCGCGGCGCGGCCGATCGCCGACCGGCCACTCCCGTTCGGCGGCGAGTAGCTCGACGGCCCCGGCCGACCAGTCGACGTGCGGCGTCGGCTCGGCCACGTGCAGGGTTCGCGGCATGCGGCCGTGCCGCATGGCCAGCACCATCTTGATCACCCCGGCGACCCCGGCGGCGGCCTGGGTGTGGCCGATATTGGACTTGATCGACCCCAACCACAACGGCTCCGAACGGTCCTGCCCGTAGGTCGCCAACAGCGCCTGCGCCTCGATGGGATCACCCAACGCGGTCCCGGTACCGTGCGCCTCCACCACATCCACCTCGGCGCCGGTGAGCCCACCGGCAGCCAACGCCTGCCGGATCACCCGCTGCTGGGACGGGCCATTGGGCGCGGTCAGCCCATTGGAGGCGCCGTCCTGGTTCACCGCGCTGCCGCGCAGCACCGCCAGCACCGGATGCCCCTTCGCCCGTGCCTCCGAGACACGTTCCAGGACAAGGACACCGACACCCTCGGCCGGACCGAAGCCGTCGGCGGCGGCATCGAAGGCTTTGCACCGCCCGTCGGCGGCGAGCCCCTGCTGCCTGCTGAAATCCACGAAGGTGCCCGGCGTGGTCATCACGGTGACCCCGCCTGCCAGCGCGAGCGCCGACTCTCCCGACCGGATCGCCTGCGCGGCCAGGTGGATCGCCACCAGCGAGGAGGAGCACGCGGTGTCCACCGTCATCGCCGGCCCCTGCAACCCGAGCACATAGGCCAACCGGCCGGAGACCACGCTGGCCGAGCTGCCGATCCCGAGCAGCCCCTCCAGGCCATCGGGCACCGAGCGCAACCGGGCGGCATGGTCGTGGTAGGTGACCCCGGCGAACACTCCGGTATCACTGTCGCGCAACGACTTCGGATCGATCCCGGCGCTCTCCAGCGCCTCCCAGCCGACCTCGAGCATCAACCGCTGCTGCGGATCCATCGCCAGCGCCTCGCGCGGCGAGATCCCGAAGAACCCGGCATCGAAATCACCGGCGTCGTGCAGAAAGCCGCCCTCGCGGGTGTAGGAGGTGCCGACGCTGCCGAGGTCGGGGTCGTAGATGCCGTCGACGTCCCAGCCACGGTCGTCCGGCAGCACGGTGATCGCGTCCCCGCCCTCGGCCACCAGCCCCCACAACTGCTCCGGGGTGGTGACGCCGCCAGGAAACCGGCACGCCATGCCGACCACCGCGACCAGGTCGTCACCGGTCCCGGACGTGGCGGGACCGGCTGCGGCGGCCGCCGTTCCCGGCAGCACGGCGCGCAGCAGGTAGCCGGTGACGGCGTCGGGTGTCGGGTAGTCGAAGACCAGGGTCGACGGCAGCGCGACGCCCGCGCTCCCGGCCAGCCGGTTCCGGAACTCCACCGCGGTCAGCGAGTCGAAGCCCAGGTCACGGAAGGCCCGGTCGGCGCCGATGCCGGTGGTGTCGGTGTAGCCGAGGACGGTGGCGGTGTGGGCGCGGACCAGGTCGAGGACATAGCGGTGGCGGCGGTCGTCGCTCAGCGTCGCCAGCCGGTCGGCCAGGGTGTCGCCCGCGACCCGGTCGCCCGCGGTGCGCCGGGCGGGGGCGCGCACCAGATCCCGCAGCAGCGGGTGGACCGCTCCGGCGCGCAGCGCACGGTGGTCGAGGCCGATCGCCAGCGGGGCGGGGTCGGCCGCGGCCGCCGCGATATCGAAGAGCGCGAGCCCCCTTGCGGTGGAGAGGGCGCGGACGCCGCTGCGGGTCATCCGGGCGTGGTCGGTCTCGGTCAGCGCGCCGGTCATCGCACTGGCCTGCTCCCACAGCCCCCAGCCGATCGAGACGGCCGGGAGGCCCTGCGCGCGGCGCGCGGTGGCGAGCGCGTCCAGGTAGGCATTGGCGGCCGCGTAATTGGCCTGCCCGGCATTGCCGAAGGTCGATGCGGCGGAGGAGAAGAGCACGAATCCGGAGAGCGGGAGCAGGCGGGTCAGCTCGTGCAGGTGCCGGGCGGAATCGGCCTTGGCGGCCAGCACGGCGTCGATCCGCTGCGGGGTCAGCGACTCGACCACGCCGTCATCCAGGACTCCGGCCGCGTGCACGACCGCCGTCAGCTCCGGGATCCCCGCCAGCAGCGCGGCGACGGCATCCCGGTCGGTCAGATCGCAGGCCACCGCCTCGGCCCGCGCACCGGCTCCCGTCAGCTCGGCCACCAGCTCCGCGGCGCCCGGCGCCTCGGCACCGCGGCGGCTGGTCAGCACCACGCGTTGCGCGCCCGCCGCCACCAGGTGCCGTGCCAGCGCAGTGCCCAGTACACCGGTGCCGCCGGTGACGAGCACCGTGCCCGCCCGATCCCACGGCTGCGGGATCGTCAGCACGACCTTGCCGATGTGCCCGGCCTGCTGCACGAATCGCAGCGCCCCGACCGCTTCGCGCGCGTCCCAGCAGGTCACCGGCAGCGGCGACAGCGCGCCGGTGCCGAAGAGCTCACCCAGTTCGCGCAGCATCTGCTGGATGCGGTCCAGCCCGGCCTCGGCGAGGTCGTACTGCCGGTACCGCACCCCCGTCCACCGCTCGGCGACCTCGTCCGGGTCGCGGACATCGAGTTTGCCCATGTCGATCAGGCGACCACCGGGGCCGAGCATCGAGAGCGACTCGTCCAGGAGTTCCCCGGTCAGCGAGTTCAGCACCACGTCGACGCCGCCGAGCCGGTCGGCGAAGCCCGGCTCCCGCGAGGATGCGAGGTGCTGGTCCGGGATCCCGGCCGCCCGCAGCACCGGCCACTTGCCGTGGCTCGCGGTCGCGCGGACATCGAGGCCCCAGTGCCGCGCCAGTTGCAGCGCCGCCATTCCCACTCCACCGGCGGCGGCGTGCACCAGCAGCTTCTCGCCCGCGGTAACGCCGGCCAGATCCCGCAAGCCGTACCAGGCGGTGAGGAACACCACCGGCACCGATGCCGCCTGCGCGAACGTCCACCCGGCGGGTATGGGGGTCACCATGCGCCGATCCACGATCACACTGGGTGCGAACCCGCCGACGAACAGCCCCATCACCCGATCGCCCACCGCGACCCCGGTGACCTCGGGGCCGACCTCGGTCACCACACCGGCGCCCTCGCTGCCTAGCCCGGCATCGCCGGGGTACACGCCGAGCCCGATGAGCACGTCCCGGAAGTTCACCCCCGACGCCAGCACCCGGATCCGGAGCTGCCCCGGCGCGAGCGGCACCGGCGGCGCGACGGTCACGGCCACGCTCTCCAGCGATCCGTCCGTGCCGCCGCTGATCCGCCAGTCCGCGCCGTCGAACACCCCCGCGCCGGGCAGCGCGAGCCGCGGCTCGGCGCCACGCACCACGCGCGGTCGCCACACCACCGCAGCGCGCAGCGCGACCTGCGGTTCGCCCGAGGCAGCCGCGGCGAGCAGGGCCGGGCCGTCGCCCGGGGCGTCGGTATCGACGAGCACCACGCGGTCCGGGTTCTCGGTCTGTACCGAGCGCACGAAGCCCCAGACCGCGGCCCGCACCGGATCGACCGGATCGCCGCGCCGCACCGCCACCGCGGCCGTGGTCAGCACCACCAGGGACGGTCCGGCCCGCAACCCTTCCTGCATCTGCTCGAGCACCCAGCGCACGAGGTCGGTGGCGCCGGTCTCCGCGGGCACCGCGGTGAGATCGAGGATGCGCAGGTCCGGCGAGTCGGCGGCGGGTGCGGCGGGTACCTCGGAAGCACCGTTGCCCGGCTGCCGGACTTCGTACGAAACCGGTTCGCCCGCTGCCATCTCGGCAGTGAGCGGGGTCCAGTCGAGAACGTGCAGATCGCGCGGAAGGGCCCGGGCGGCCTGGTTCCGCGCGGCGGGCCGGAAGGTCAGCCCCTCGATGGCGACGACCGGCGCACCGGTCGGATCGGCGGCGGTCAGCGTCACCGTGTCGCCGCCGGTTCCGGTGCGGCGCAGCCGCACCCGGAGTGCGCGGGCGTCGGTGGCGTACAGCTCGATGCCGGTCCACACGAAGGGCAGCAGCCCCGGCGCACCGGCCCCGGTGAATCCGGCGGCGTGCAGCGCGGCGTCCAGGACGGCCGGGTGGATGCCGAACCCGGTACCGGCGTCGGGCAGCTCGATCTCCGCGTAGGTCTCGTCCCCGGCCTGCCAGACGGCGCGCAGGCCGCGGAAGGCGGGGCCGTAGTCGAGCCCGGCGGCGGCGAGGTCGTCGTACAGCCCCTCGACCGGCACCGGCGCCGCGCCGGGCGCCGGCCACGCCAGGTCCGGCGGGGGCGGCACGGTGCCACCGGGGGTCAGGGTTCCGGTGGCATGCCGGACCCAGGGCCGTTCCGCGGCATCGTCCTCGCCGGGGCGCGAGTAGATGTCGAAGGTCCTGGCCTCGGTGGTGGCGACGACCAGCTGGAGTTCGGTGGCCTCGCTCAGCACCAGCGGGGTGTGGATGATCAGCTCCTCGACCCTGCCGTACCCGATCCGGTCCGCTGCGTACAGCGCCAGTTCCACGAAGGCGGTGCCGGGGAGCAGCGGCGCGCCCATGACCCGGTGATCGGCGGCCCACGGGTGGGTGCCGTGCGCGAGGCGGCCGGTGAGGACGACGGTGCCCGCCTCGGCGACCTCCACCACCGCGTCGAGCAGGGGGTGCGGTGATCCGCCGGGGGCGGAGGTGCCTGCATCCAGCCAGAAGCGCTGGTGCTGGAAAGCATAGGTGGGCAGCGCGATCCGGCGTCCACCGAAGTCCCAGTGGATCGGGGTGCCGGTGACGAACAGCTCCGCCGCCGAGAGCAGGAACTGGCGCTGCTCGGGCTGGTCGCGGCGCAGGGTGCCCACGGTGACGGTGCCCGGGAGTACCGGGTGCGGGGAAACCTCCACCAGCTTGGTGAGACCGTCTGCTCGCGCTGCCGTGACCGCGCCGTGCAGATCGACGGTGCTGCGCAGGTTCTCGTACCAGTAGGCGGCATCCATCGTCGCGGTGTCGAGGATGCTCGCGGTGACCGTGGAGTACAGCGGAACCCGGCTCGGGCCGGGACGTACGCTCGCCAGCGTTCGCGCGAGTTCCTCGCGCAGGACCGCTACAGCGGGTGAATGTGAAGCGTAATCGACCGGAAGCCAGCGGGTTCGCACGCTCGGATCCAGCTCGGCGGCGAACTCCTGCAGGGCCTCCGTGGTGCCGGACAGGACCACCGAGTCGGGGCCGTTCACGGCGGCGATCGAGATCCCGGGGCGCTCCTCCACCGGGGCGGCGACCGACAGCATGGTCCCGCTGCCACTGAGCCGGCGCAGCGCTGCGCTCCGCAGCGCCACCACCAGGGCACCGTCCTCGAGGCTCAGCGCACCGGCGACCACAGCGGCGGCGATCTCGCCCTGCGAGTGACCGATCACCGCAGCCGGTTCGACGCCCCGCGCTTCCCAGACCGCCGCGAGCGCGACCATGACCGCCCACAGCACCGGCTGCACGACCTCCACCCGCGCCAGCGCATCCTCATCGGAGAGAACGTCCCGCAGCGACCACGACACGTGCGGGGCGAGAGCCTCGGCGCATTCGTCCATCCGCGCCGCGAAAACCGGCGAGGACGCCAGCAGCTCGCGACCCATCCCGGTCCACTGACCACCCTGGCCGGGGAACACGAACACCACACCCGAACCGGGACCGGCCGCGCCGGTGACGACACCGGGGTGCGGGAGATCGGCGGCCGCGGCATCCAAGCCGGAGAGCAATTCCTCGCGGTCCGCACCGACCACGACCACGCGGTCCTCGAGCACCGACCGCGTCGCCACCAGCGACCCCGCGACATCCACCGGTGCCAGCTCCGTGCGCTCGCGCACCCATTCGGCCAACCGGCCCGCCTGCGCCGCCACAGCGTCCCGGCCCCGGCCCGACACAACCCACGCCACCGGACCACCGGCTGCGACCGGCCCGACCTCGTCGACCTCCGGCGCCTGCTCCAGAATCACGTGCGCGTTCGTGCCACTGATCCCGAACGACGACACCGCCGCCCGCCGCGGATGCCCCGTTCTCGGCCACTCCCGAGCAGCGGTCAGCAACTCCACCGCCCCGGCCGCCCAATCCACCTGGGGCGTCGGCTCGTCCACGTGCAGCGTCGCAGGCATCACCCCGTGCCGCAGCGCCTGCACCATCTTGATCACCCCGGCGACACCCGCGGCGGCCTGCGTGTGCCCGATGTTCGACTTGATCGACCCCAACCCGAGCGGGAACTCGCGGTCACGACCATAGGTGGCCAGCAGGGCCTGGGCCTCGATGGGATCACCGAGCGAGGTCCCGGTGCCGTGCGCCTCCACCAGATCCACATCGGCGGCGCTGAGCCCGGCGGCGGCCAGCGCCTGCCGGATCACCCGCTGCTGCGCCGGGCCGTTGGGCGCGGTCAACCCGCTGGAGGCGCCGTCCTGGTTGACGGCGCTCCCGCGCAGCAGGGCCAGGACGCGATGCCCCTTGGCCTTCGCGTCCGAGAGCCGTTCCAGCACCACGACTCCGACGCCCTCGCCCCAGCCGGTGCCGTCGGCGGCGCCGGCGAAGGACTTGCACCGTCCGTCGGCGGCCAGCCCGCGCTGGCGGCTGAAATCGACGAATGTCGCCGGAGTCGCCATGACCGTCACCCCACCGGCCAGCGCCAGCGAGCACTCGCCACGGCGCAGCGCCTGCGCGGCCAAGTGCAACGCCACCAGCGACGACGAGCAGGCGGTGTCCAGGGTGACCGCAGGCCCCTCCAGGCCGAGCGTGTAGGCGAGCCGGCCGGAGAGCACGCTCGCGGCATTGCCGGTGCCGAGGAAGCCTTCGACACCCTCGGGCACCGAGTGCAGCCGGGACGAATAATCGTGGTACATGATCCCGGCGAAGACGCCGGTATCGCTGCCCTGCAGCGATTTCGGCGCGATACCGCCGCTCTCGATCGCCTCCCACCCGGTCTCCAGCAGCAACCGCTGCTGCGGGTCCATGGCCAGTGCCTCGCGCGGTGAGATGTTGAACAGCGCCGGATCGAAAAGGGCGGCTTCGTGCAGGAATCCGCCTTCTCGGGTGTAGGAGGTGCCCGGGTGTTCGGGGTCCGGGTCGTAGAGCGCGTCCAGCGGCCAGCCGCGGTCGGCCGGGAAGGCGCCGATCCCGTCGCCGCCCTCGGCGACCAGCCGCCACAGCTCGTCCGGCGTGCGGACGCCGCCGGGGTAGCGGCAGGCCATGCCGACCACGGCCAGCGGCTCCTGCGCCGCCGCGACCACGTCGTCGAGCCGCTTGCGGGTGTCCATCAGCTCGGCGGTGACTTCCTTGAGGAAGCGGCGAAGTTTGTCCTCGGTATTCATGATCGCGCCCGCCTAGTCCTCGGAGATATTGAGGGTCTTGCTGATGAGACTGAACATTTCGTCGTCGTCGAGATCGGCGAGATCGCCCGTCGCCGACGCAGCCGCACCGTCGGTCCTGAGCTTCGCCACCCGCGCGCCCAGCGCCTTCAACCGCTGCGCGGCCGCCGATTCGCCGCCGCCGTCCGGCTCCTCCAGCCCGAGCCGGAGCAGCCGGTCGAGGCCCCGGTCGATGGCGTCGAACACCTCCGCGAGCTGCGATTCCCGGCTCGGCCGCAGCTGCTCCAGCAGGTGCAGCGCCAGCACCGTCGGCGTCGGCTGGTCGAAGACGAGGCTCGTCGGCAACCGCAGCCCGGTCGCGGTATCGAGCCGATTCCGGAGCTCGATGGCGGCCAGCGAGTCGAACCCCATCTCCAGGAAATTCCGGTTCGGATCCACCTCCGCGGGGCCGGCGAAGCCGAGCACCGGCGCGATGTGCGCGGCCACCAGATCGAGCAGGTATTTCCGCTGCTCGGGCTCGGCGAGCCCGGCCAGCCGCTCGACCGGAGGCACGTCACCCGGGTCGGGGCCGCCGGGGGTCGGTGCCCGCACCAGCTCCCGCAGCAGGGGATGCGTCGGCCCGTCGGGTCGCAGTGCCTCGCGCCCGACGCGCATCGGCAGCAGGCAGGCCTGCGGCTGTCCCACCGCGAGATCGAAGAGCGCGAGCCCCTGATCGGTGGAGAGCGCGTCCATCCGGTCGGCGCGGCCGTGATCGAGGTGGCCCGCCATGCCGCCGGTCTCGGCCCACAGCCCCCAGCCCAGCGCGGTCGCCGGTAGCCCCGCGCCGTGCCGGTGGCGGGCCAGGGCATCGAGGTAGGCGTTGGCCGCCGCGTAGTTCGCCTGCCCCGGATTGCCGAAGGTCGCCGCTGCCGAGGAGAACAGCACGAAGGCGGTGAGTGGGAGCTCGCGGGTGAGGTCGTGCAGATTCCATGCCCCGTCCACCTTCGGCGCCGCCACCGTCCGGATGCGCTCCGGCGTCAGCGCGTCGAGCACCCCGTCGTCCAGCACGCCCGCGGTGTGAATGACGGCGGTCAGCGGATGGCTCGCCGGGATGCCGCGCAGCAGCGCGGCCACCGACTCACGATCCGCGACATCGCAGGCGACGGCCTCGGCGTGCGCACCGGCGGCGGCAAGCTCCGCGACCAGCGCGGCGGTGCCGTCGCCGTCGGGGCCGCGCCTGCTCGCGAGCAGCAGCCGCGGCGCGCCCGCGCGGGCCAGGTGACGGGCGAGCGCGGCGGCGAGCACGCCGGTGCCTCCGGTGATGAGCACCGTCCCGGTCCACTCCGGCGGTTCGATGCCGTCCGGTACCCGGGCCCGGCGCAGCCGGGGGCTGTGCGGGGTGCCGCCGCGCAGCGCCAACTGCGGCTCCGGCCGTGCCAGAGCGCGTTCCAGCTCCCGGTCGTCGGGGTCGAGGTGGTCGACATCGATCAGGACGAACCGGTCCGGGTGTTCGGACTGCGCGGTGCGGACCAGCCCCCAGACCGCGGCGGCCGCCGGGTCCGGCGCGGCGTCGGTCTCGTCGATCGCGACCGCGTGCCTCGTGAGGACGGCGAGCCGGGCGGTGCCGTCGGCGGCCAGCCAGCGCTGCACGGCGTCGAGCGCGGTGGTCACCGCCGCGTGCACCGCGGCCGGTTCCGGGCCGCCGTGCGCGGTCAGGTCGAGCACGGCGGTGGCGGTGGCGGACGGCTCCGCGGGGACGGCCGGAATGCGGATCAGCGGGGAGCTGCCCGGCACGGCCGGGAGCGGCGTCCAGCAGACCGTGTAGAGATCGCGGGTACCGCGCGGTGGCGCGGCGACGGCGCGCAGGGTGAGCGAGTCGATCGAGAGCACCGGGGTGCCCGCGGTGTCGGTGGCGAGCAGCTCCAGGGTGTCGGCGCCGGTCGGACGCAGCCGCACCCGCAGCGCCTGCGCCCCGGTCCGCGCCACCGTGACCCCGCTCCAGGTGAAGGGCAGCCCGCCGGTGCCGATGCCGCCGTCCCGGGCGAGCGCGGTGAATCCGACGGCGTGCAGGGCCGCGTCGCCGAGCACGGGGTGCAGCCCGAAACCGGCGCCGTCGGGATCGGCAGCGGGCAGCGCGACATCGGCGAAGACCTCCGCACCGGCGCGATACACGCCGCGCAGCCCGCGGAAGGTAGGGCCGTAGTCGATACCGGCCAGCGCCAGCCGGTCGTAGAGCTCGGCGAAATCGACGGGCTCCGCGTCCTCGGGCGGCCACGGGGTCGCGGCGGAGGCCCGCACCTCGGCCGCGCTCGAGAGCCGTCCGGTGGCGTGGTGGGTCCACTCGCCTCGATCGGCGCGGGAGTAGACGTCCACCGCGCGGGTGTCCGCCGCGTCCGCCGGGCCGACCAGCACCTGGAGGTCGAGGCCGTCGTGGTCGAGGACGGCGGGGCTGTGCAGCACGAGCTCGTCGATCCGGCCGCATCCGGCCTCGGCGCCTGCGCGGCTCACCAGTTCGAGGAAGACGCTGCCCGGCAGCAGCACGGTCCCCAGCACGGTGTGCTCGGCCAGCCACGGCTGGCTCCGGGTCGAGAGCCGGCCGGTGAGCACGACCGTACCGCCGTCGGCGGTGCTGACCGCGGCCCCGAGCAGCGGGTGCGCGACTGGATCCAGCCCCGCGCCCGTGACATCGGCAGCGTGCGCCGCATCGGCCTCCAGCCAGTACCGCTGCCGTTGGAAAGCGTAGGTGGGCAGCGGAACCCGGTGGCCGGGGCGTACCGCGGACCAGTCCACCTGCACCCCGGCGGCGAAGATCCGCGCGACCCCGGTGAGCACCGCCTCCGGCTCGGTCGCGCCGCGCAGCAGCCCTACCGACACCTCGGCTCCCGTGGTCGTGTGGTGGGCGGCGAGCCCCGCCAGGCCGCCGTTCCCGAGCTCGACGAAGTACCCGACGCCCCGCTCCGCGAGCCCGGCCAGCGCCCGGGAGAACCGCACGGTCTCGCGCACATGGCGCACCCAGTACTCCGGGGAGGTCGCCTGCTCGGCGGTGAGCGGCTCGCCGGTGCTGTCCGAGATCACCGGGATCCGCGGCGGATGCAATTCGACGGTCTCGAGCACCGCGCGGAAGTCGTCCAGGACCGAGTCCATCTGCGGCGAGTGGAAGGCGTGCGAGACCGCCAGCTCTCTGACCCGGTGCCCGGCGGCCATCCAGTGCTCGGTGAGCGCCGCGACGGCGTCCGGATCACCGGAGATCACCGTGGCGTCGGGGGCATTCACCGCGGCGATCCCGATCCGTTGCGGCGCGTCGGCCCCGAGCACCGCGGTGAGCGAGTCCAGCACTTCCTGCTCTCCGGCGCGGATGGCGGCCATGGCGCCGCGGGGCAGCTGCTGCATCAGGCGCCCGCGCTCGGCCACCACCCGCGCCGCGTCGCCGAGCGACATGACCCCGGCCACATGCGCGGCGGCCAGCCCGCCGATCGAGTGCCCGAGCAGGTGACCGAGGGTGACGGACCAGGATTCGAGCAGCTCGAACAGCGCCACCTGCACGGCGAAGAGCGCCGCCTGGGTGTAGCGGGTCTCGTCCAGCAACGCCGCCTCCGGCGTACCCGGCTCGGCGAACAGCACCGTGCGCAGCGGGCGCGGCAGCCATTCGTCCAGTGCCGCGCAGACGGTGTCCAGCGCCGCGGCGAACACCGGGAAGGCGGCGGCGAGTTCGCGCCCCATCCCCGGCCGCTGCGAGCCCTGCCCCGCGAACAGCAGGGCGAGGCCGGGCCGCGCACCGGAATCGGTGGCGAGCACGGCCCCGGACACCACGCCGGGGTGCGGGGCCCCGGCGGCCGCGGCGTCCAGGCCGGCCAGGAGCGTATCGCGGTCCCGGCCGAGCACCACGATCCGGTTCTCGAACACCGATCGCGAGGTCACCGACGACCAGCCGATATCGACGGGCCGCAGCTCCGGGCGCGCCCGCACCCAGGCCGCCAGCCGCCCGGCCTGGCCCGCCGCGGCGTCCCGGCCCCGCCCCGACACCACCCAGGCCACCGGCCCCTCGGCGGCGGCGACCGGCTCCGGTGCCGCGAGCTCGGGCGCCTGCTCCAGGATCAGGTGCGCGTTCGTGCCGCTGATCCCGAAGGACGACACCGCCGCCCGCCGCGGGCGCTCGGCGTCAGGCCAGTCCCGCGCGGAGGTCAGCAGCTCGACCGCCCCGGACGCCCAGTCCACGTGCGGCGTCGGCTCGTCCACGTGCAGGGTCGCGGGCAGCACCCCGTGCCGCATGGCCATCACCATCTTGATGACACCCGCGACCCCGGCCGCGGCCTGGGTGTGACCGATATTCGATTTGATCGAACCGAGCCACAGCGGCTCGGTGCGGTGCCGGCCGTAGGTGGCCAGCAGCGCCTGGGCCTCGATGGGGTCACCGAGCGCGGTGCCGGTGCCGTGCGCCTCCACCACGTCCACCTCGGCGGTGGTCAAGCCGGCGGCGTCGAGTGCGCGGCGGATCACCCGCTGCTGAGCCGGGCCGTTCGGCGCGGTCAGGCCATTCGAGGCGCCGTCCTGATTCACCGCACTCCCGCGCAGCACCGCCAGCACCGGATGCCCGTTGGCGATGGCATCGGAGAGCCGCTCCAGCACGACGACACCCACGCCTTCACTCCACCCCGTCCCATCGGCGGCACCCGCGAAGGACTTGCACCGGCCATCCGCGGCCAGCCCCCGCTGACGGCTGAAATCCACGAAGGTTCCCGGCGTCGCCATCACCGTCACCCCGCCGGCCAAGGCCATCGAGCACTCCCCCGACCGCAGCGCCTGCCCGGCCCAGTGCAATGCCACCAGCGACGACGAGCACGCGGTGTCCACCGTCACCGCCGGACCCTCCAGCCCGAGCGCATAGGCCACGCGGCCCGAGACGACGCTGCCCGCGTTGCCGGTGCCCATGTACCCCTCGACACCGTCCGGGACGGCCGTCAACCTGGTGACGTAGTCGTGGTACATCAGCCCGGCGAAGACGCCGGTATCGCTGCCCCGCAGTGACTTCGGGTCGATCCCCGCGTTCTCCAGCGCCTCCCAGCCGGTCTCCAGCAGCAGCCGCTGCTGCGGGTCCATCGCCAGCGCCTCGCGGGGGGAGATTCCGAAGAAGCCCGCGTCGAACTCCCCGGCCTCGTGCAGGAAACCGCCCTCCCGCGCGTAGGAGGTGCCGCGGTTGCCGGGATCCGGGTGGTAGAGGGCGTCGATATCCCAGCCGCGATCGCCCGGGAACAGCGTGATGCCCTCCCGGCCCTCGGCGACCAGCTGCCACAGCTCGTCCGGGTTGGTGATACCGCCCGGATACCGGCAGGCCATCCCCACCACCGCGAGCGGCTCGTCCGAGCCCACCGGGGCCGCCGCCGCGCGGACGGCTTCGTTCCGGCCGAGGAGTTCGCCGAGCAGGTGCTCGGCGATGGCGGCCGGGGTCGGGTAGTCGAAGGTCAGGGTGGCGGGGAGCCGCAGCCCGGTGGCCGCGCCGAGCCGGTTGCGCAGCTCGACCGCGGTCAGCGAGTCGAAGCCGATCTCGCGCAGCGCCCGATCTTCGTCGATCCGGCCCGCGGTACTGTGCCCCAGCGTGCTCGCGATCTGCGTACGTACCAGCTCGAGCACGGTGCCGCGCTGCTCGTCCGGCGCGGCCCCGCGCAGCCGCCGGACGAGCGTATCCGGTTCGGCCGCGGCGGTTCCGGCGTTCCGGCGGGTGCGGATCAGGTCGCGGAGCAGCGGCGGCACCGGTGCGGCGAGATCGTCCCGGCCGGTGAGCCGCAGCCGGATGGGGAGGACGGCGGGCCGCCCGGCCACCAGCGCGGCATCGAACAGCGCGGTGCCCTGCTCGTTGGAGAGCGCGGCGACGCCACCGCGGCGCATGCGGCTGCGGTCGACCTCGCTCAGCCCGCCGGTCAGCCCGCTCGCCTCGGCCCACAGCCCCCAGCCGAGCGATACCGCGGGCAGCCCGCGATGGCGCCGGTGCGCGGCCAGCCCGTCCAGGAAGGCATTGGCCGCCGCGTAGTTCGCCTGCCCCGCGTTCCCGAAGGTGCCGGAGGCCGAGGAGAAGAGCACGAAGGCCGAGAGCGGGAGCCCAGCGGTCAGCTCGTGCAGGTGGCGGGCGCCGTCGACCTTCGGGGCGAGGACGGTGCGCAGTTGCCGGGGGGTGAGCGATTCGAGGGTGCCGTCGTCGACGATGCCCGCGGCGTGCACCACGGCGGAGAGCGGACGCTCCGGCGGGATGGCGTCGAGCAGCCGGGCCACCGCGCCCCGGTCGGCTATGTCGCAGGCGACGACCTCGACGTCGGCGCCGAGGCCCCGGAGTTCGGTGCGGAACTCCGGGACCCCCGGTGCGTCCTCGCCGCGGCGGCCGGTGAGCAGGAAGTGCCGGGCGCCCTGCTCCGCCAGGTGCCGGACGATCACCCGGCCGAGGGCGCCGCTGCCACCGGTCACGAGGATCGTCCCGGCCTCGTCCCAGCGCACGGCCTGCTGCTCGGCGGCGGGTTGCGCCCGGTGCAGCCGCGGCACGTGCAGAACATCGCCGCGCAGCGCGACCTGGGGTTCGCCGCAGGCGAGCACGGCGGCGAGCGTCGGCGGGTCGAGCTGTTGCCGGTCGGCGTCCAGCAGGATCAGCCGATCCGGGTGCTCGGACTGCGCGGTGCGCACCAGCCCCCAGACCGCCGCGCCCGCCGGGCTCTGCACGTCGTCGTCCGGGCCGACGGCCACCGCGCCGGCGGTGCCGATCACCAGCCGGGCGGAGCTGTCCGCCTCGGTCAGCCAGGCTCGCAGCACATCGAGGACGTGCTGCACGGTGTCGGCGACATCGCCCGCGGTAACGGGGAGTACGGCATTGCCCGGACCGATCTGCTCGAGCCCGGACAGCTCGGTCCACGTCCCGACCTCCCGGGGCGCTTCGGCGACGGCGGCCACCCAGTCGAGGACGAACAGATCGTCCGCCCTGGCCGGGTGCGGCCGCCCGAGCAGCTCCCCGGCTACCGGGCGCAGGGTCAGCGATTCGATATCGAGCACCGGCACGCCGCCCGGGTCGGCGGCGGTGACGGCAATGGCCCCGTCCGCCCGGCGGGTCACCCGGACCCGTAGCTCGGCGGCCGCGTTGGCGTGCAGCGACACCCCCGCCCAGGCGAACGGCATTCCGCCGCCGGTGTGCTCGGTGTCGAAGAGCGAGATGGCGTGCAGCGCCGCGTCCGAGACGGCGGGGTGCAGGGCGTAGTCCGCGGCGGCGGTCCGATCCTGCTGCGGCAGCGCGACATCGGCGAAGATGTCGTCGCCGCGCCGCCAGGCTCGGCGGAGGCCGCGGAATACCGGGCCGTAGTCGAAGCCGAGATCGTGCAGCCCCGCGTAGAAGCCGGTCAGCTCCAGCGGTTCCGCACCGGTCGGCGGCCAGGTCGCGAACTCGGGGTCGCCGCTCCCGGCCGGGCGCACCGCGCCGAGGATGCCGCTCGCGTGCCGGATCCAGTTGTCCTCGCAGGCGGCGGTATCGGCGGGGTCGCGGGAGTAGATGTCGACGGCCCGCAGCCCGGCCTCCTGCTCCCCGCCGACGATCACCCGGAGATCCCGCCCGGCACCGGCGTCGGGGAGCACCAGCGGAACGTGCAGCACGAGCTCCTCCAGCCCGGCCGCGCCCACCCGATCCCCGGCCTGCACCGCCAGTTCGACGAAGGCCGTGCCGGGCAGGAGCACCGTGTCCATCACCGCGTGATCGGCCAGCCACGGGAGGGTGCTCAGGGAGAGGTGGCCGGTCAGGACGGTGACCCCGGTCTCGGGGATGCCGATGACGGCGCCGAGCATGGGATGGGCCGCCGGGCCGAGGCCGAGGGCGGCGGGGCCGGTTCGAGTCGAGGTCAGCCAGTAGTTCTCGTGCTGGAAGGCATAGGTGGGCAGCGGCACTCGGTGACCGGGTTTGACCGCGGACCAGTCGACGTCGACGCCCGCGGTGAACGCGCGGGCCACGCCTTCCAGGAGTTCGCGTTCGCCGCGCAACAGCTTCATCACATCGAGGTGATGGGTATCGGCCAGGACATCGAGCGCCTTCGAGAACTGGACCGTCTCCCGCACATGCGACACCCAGTACTCGACCGAGGTCGCCTGCTCGACGGTCAACAGCTCACCGGTACGGTCCGACACCACCGGAATACGCGGCGGCGACAACTCGACACCCTCGAGTACCCGGGCGAAATCCCCCAGCACGGCATCCATGTGCGCGGAATGGAACGCATGCGAGACCGCCAACCGCTTGGTCCGCCCCCACCTCGCGGCCACCGCCAGGACAACGTCCTCATCACCCGAGATCACCACGGCATCGACGGCATTGACCGCCGCGACCGACACACCCGGCACCAACGATTCACGAACTTCTCGCTCACCCGCGCGAATGGAGACCATCGCACCACCGGGAAGCCGCTGCATCAAACGGCCACGCTCGGCCACCACCCGCGCAGCATCCGGCAGCGAAAGAACCCCCGCCACATGCGCCGCCGCCAGGCCGCCGATCGAATGCCCGAGCACATAATCGGGGATGACCGACCAGGATTCGAGCAGCCGGAACAACGCGACCTCGACCGCGAACAGCGCCTGCTGAGTGTAGCGGGTCTCGTTCAACAGCTCGGGATCGTCGTCGATCACGTCCCGCAGCGATTCGTCCAGATACCCGCACACCTCGTCCAGGGCTGCGGCGAACACCGGGAACGCTGCCGCGAGCTCACGACCCATACCGACCCACTGCGAACCCTGCCCGCCGAAGATCACGCTCAGCCCACCCGCACGCCGCCCGGGAACCACACCCGCCTCCAGCGCCGCCAGCAACTCGCCGCGACCGCTCCCGACCACCACCGCACGGTCCTCCAACACCGCACGGGTCCGCGCCAGCGACCACCCGATATCGACAGGGTCCAGCTCCGGATGCTCCCGCACCCACTGCGCCAACCGCTTCCCCTGCGCGGCAAGCGCTTCCGACCCACGCGCGGACAACGCCCACGCCACCGGCCCCTCGGCGACCAGCGGCTCGGGCTCGGCACTATCAGGCGCCTCCTCGAGGATCACGTGCGCGTTCGTGCCGCTGATCCCGAACGAGGAGACCCCCGCCCGCCGCGGACGACCATCAACAGGCCACTCCCGCGCGCTGGTGAGCAACTCGACCGCCCCCGACGACCAATCCACGTGCGGCGTCGGCTCCTCGACGTGCAACGTCGGCGGCATGACCCCGTGCCGCAGCGCCATCACCATCTTGATCACCCCCGCAACCCCGGCCGCGGCCTGAGTGTGGCCGATATTCGACTTCACCGACCCCAACCACAACGGCTCCGAACGGTCCTGCCCGTAGGTCGCCAGCAGCGCCTGCGCCTCGATGGGATCACCGAGCGCGGTCCCGGTGCCGTGCGCCTCGACCACATCCACCTCGGCGCTGGTCACACCGGCGGCGTCCAGCGCCCGGCGGATCACCCGCTGCTGGGACGGCCCGTTCGGCGCGGTCAACCCATTGGAAGCGCCGTCCTGGTTCACCGCGCTGCCGCGCAGCACCGCGAGCACCGAATGGCCGTTCGCCTGCGCGTCCGAGAGCCGCTCCAGGACGAGCACACCAACGCCCTCGGCGGGGCCGAACCCGTCGGCGGCCGCGCCGAACGCCTTGCAGCGCCCGTCCTCGGCGAGCCCGCGCTGGCGGGAGAACTCCACGAACCCGGACGGCGTCGCCATCACGGTCACGCCACCGGCCAGCGCCATCGAGCACTCGCCGGAGCGCAGCGCCTGCGCGGCCATGTGCATGGCCACCAGCGAGGACGAGCAGGCGGTGTCCAGCGTGACGGCGGGCCCCTCCAGTCCGAAGAGGTAGGCGATCCGCCCCGAGACCACGCTCGCGGAGCTGCCGGTGCCGACGAACCCTTCGACGCCGTCGGGCAGGGTGTCGATGCCGGACAGATAGTCGTGGTAGCTCAGACCGGTGAAGACGCCGGTATCGCTGCCGCGCAGGGTCGTCGGGTCGATTCCGGCGTGCTCGAGTGCCTCCCAGCTCGTCTCCAACAGCAGCCGCTGCTGCGGGTCCATGGCGAGCGCCTCGCGCGGGGAGATGCCGAAGAAGGCGGCATCGAATCGTCCCGCGTCGTGCAGGAATCCGCCCGCACGGGCGTAGGTGGTGCCGCGACTGTCGGGATCCGGGTCGTAGAGGGCGTCGAGATCCCAACCGCGATCGGCCGGGAAGGGGGTGATGGCGTCGCCGCCGTCCAGGATCAGCCGCCACAGCTCGTCCGGGGAGCCGACCCCGCCGGGGTACCGGCAGGCCATGCCGACGACGGCCAGCGGCTCCCCCGGCTCGCCGGCGCGGGTGATCGGTGGGTCCGCAGCCGCGGCGCCGAAGAGTTCACCGAGGATGTGGTCGGTAACGGCGTCGGCGGTCGGGTAGTCGAACACCAGGGTGGCGGGCAGCGGAACGGCGGTGGCGGCACCCAGCCGGTTGCGGAGTTCGACCGCGGTCAGCGAGTCGAAACCGAGGTCGCGGAAGGCGCGGCCTACCTCGATGCGTTCCGCTCCGGTGTGCCCGAGCACGGTCGCGACCGTGCGCCGGACCAGTTCGAGCACGGTGGCGCGTTGCTCGGCCGCAGAGCTGCCCGCGAGCTGCCGGGCCAGGTCGTGGCGGCCCGCCCGGGGTGCGCCGAGCTCCGCGATCCGGTCACCGAGGCCGGGGATGTCATCGTAGAGGTGGTTGCGCCGCTCGGCATTGTTGGCGACCCAGAACTTCTGCCAGTCGATATCCGCGATGAGCACGGCGGGTTCGTCGGCGGCGAGCGCGGTCTCCCAGGCGAGCAGTGCGTCCGGGACCGCCATGGGCGGGACGCCGTGCCGGATGAAGCGGTCGATGGTCGGCTGCCGCGCCATGCCGTCGCCCGCCCAGGCGCCCCAGGCGACCGCGGTGGCGGGCAGCCCGCGGGCGCGCCGGTACTGGGCAAGGGCATCGAGGTAGGCATTGGCCGGGGCGTAGTTCCCCTGGCCGGGCGAGCCGACGACGCCGCCGAACGACGAGAAGAGGACGAATTTCCGCAGCGGCTGCTCCGCGGTCAGCTCGTGCAGGTTCCACGCGCCCGTCACCTTCGCGCCCAGCGGTGTCTCCATGCGGGCCGGGTGCAGCGCGTCCAGCAGGTCGTCATCGAGCGCGCCCGCCGCGTGGATCACCGCCGTCAGCGGGAATTCGACCGGGATATCCGCGAGGACACCGGCCAGCGCGGTGCGGTCGGCCACGTCGCAGGCCACGACGTCGGCCCGGCAGCCGGTGGCCCGCAGCTCGTCCAGCAGCGGTTCGATCCCGGGCGTCGCCTGCCCGCGGCGGCCGAGCAGCAGCAACCGAGCGGCGCCGCGCCGCGCGGCCCAGCGTGCGATGTGCGCGCCGAGCGCCCCGGTGCCGCCGGTGACGAGCACCGTGCCACCGGCCCAGTCATCATCGTGTGCCGTGGCACTCACCGGCAGCGCGGGCACCAGCCGCCGCACCCGGACGCCCGTGGGGCGCAGCGCCAGCTGGTCCTCGCCGTCGTCGGCGGCAAGTGCCGCGCAGACCGCCGCCCACTCGGCGGCGCCGGGGTCGGGCGGCAGGTCGAGCAGCCCACCCCAGCGCTCCGGATGCTCGAGCGCGGCGATCCGGCCGATTCCCCAGACCAGCGCCTGGGTGGGGTTGCGCAACTCGTCCCCGTGCCCGGTGGCGACGGCGCCCCGGGTGAGGCACCACAGCGGAGCGTCGATTCCGGCGGCACCGAGCGCCTGCAGCAGGCTCACGGTGCCTGCCAGCCCGGTCGGGACCGTCGGATAGCGCGGATGCGGCTGCTCCGCCAGGCCGAGCAGCGAGACGACGCCGGAGCAGGGACCGGTGAGGGACGGAGTCCAGGTGGCACGCGCACCGATCTCCGCGCCGTCGGGGCGGATGATCCTGGCGGTGGCGCCCGCGTGCTCGAGGGCGGTCGCGAGCGCCTCGGCGTGCGGGTCCTCGTCGGCGGCGACGACGAGCCAGGTTCCGGTCGGTGCGGCCACCGGCCGGGCCGGACGCGGTGTCCAGGTGACGTGGTAGCGCCAGGAGGCGACGCGGCCGCGGATTTGCTTGCGGTCGCGCCAGGCGAGCAGGTCGGGCAGGACCGCTTCCCAGGACTCGGGGGCGGTGGAGGTGGCGAGCGCGGGGATATCGCCCTGCTCGACCCGGTGCCAGAACTCGGCGTCGACGGTTTCGGTGGCGGGTTCGACCCAGTAGTTCCGGTGCTGGAAGGCGTAGGTGGGCAGCGGGATGCGGCGGCCCGCCGTGTCCCAGTCGATCGGGGTGCCGGTGACGAACAGTTCCGCCGCCGCGAGCAGGAACTGGCGCTGCTCGGGCTGATCGCGGCGCAGCGTGCCGACGGTGACCGTGCCGGACAGTACGGGGTGCGGGGAGACCTCCACGAGTCTGGTGAGACCGTCTTCTCGCGCGGCGGTGACCGCGCCGTGGAAATCGACCGTGGTGCGCAGGTTCTCGTACCAGTAGGCGGCATCCATCGTCGTGGTGTCGAGGACGCCCGCGGTGACCGTGGAGTACAGCGGCACCCGCGACCGCGCCGGTGCGAGACCGGCGAGCTGCCGGGCCAGTTCTTCGCGCAGGGTCTCCACCGCCGGGGAGTGCGAAGCGTAATCGACCGGGAGCCAACGGGTCCGGACGTCGTCGCCCAGCTCGTCCACGACCTGCTGCAAGGCTTCGATCGTGCCCGAAAGAACGACAGAATCGGGGCCGTTGATCGCCGCGACGGAGACGCCGGGATGTTCCGACACCGGAGCGGCGACCGACAGCATGGTTCCGCTGCCGCTCAGGGAACGCAGCGCGGCACTGCGCAGCGCCACCACCCTGGCACCGTCCTCGAGGCTCAGCGCGCCTGCGACGACGGCGGCGGCGATCTCGCCCTGCGAGTGGCCGATCACCGCGGCGGGACGCACACCCCGCGAATCCCAGACAGCGGCGAGGGACACCATGACCGCCCACAGCACCGGCTGCACGACATCCACCCGCGCCAGCGCGTCCTCCTCGGACAGAACGTCACGCAGAGACCAGGAAACATGGGGCGCGAGCGCCGCTTCGCACTCTCCCATTCGTGCCGCGAATACCGGGGACGATGCCAGCAGCTCACGGCCCATCCCGACCCACTGACCACCCTGGCCGGGAAATACGAACACCACACCGGACTCCGGACCCGCCGTACCGGTCACCACGCCGGGATGCGGGAACCCCTGTGCCGCGCCGTCGAGCCCCGCCAGCAGTTCGTCGCGGTCCGCACCGACCACCACCACGCGGTCCTCGAACACCGACCGCGTCGCCACCAGCGAGCCCGCCACATCCACCGGCAGCAGCTCCGGACGCTCCCGCACCCACTCCGCCAACCGGCCCGCCTGCGCCGCGACAGCATCCCGGCCCCGGCCCGAAACCACCCACGCCACCGGCCCGTGAGCCTCGACCGGCTCGACCTCGTCGGCCTCCGGCGCCTGCTCCAGAATCACGTGCGCATTGGTCCCACTGATCCCGAACGACGAGACGGCGGCCCGGCGCGGACGCTCGCGCTCCGGCCAGTCCCGCGCCTCGGTCAGCAGCTCGACCGCGCCCGACGCCCAATCCACCTGTGGCGTCGGCTCGTCCACGTGCAGCGTCGCGGGCATCACCCCGTGCCGCAATGCCTGCACCATCTTGATGACACCGGCGACACCGGCGGCGGCCTGGGTGTGGCCGATATTCGACTTGATCGACCCCAGCCGCAGCGGCTCGGTGCGGTCCTGCCCGTAGGTGGCCAGCAGCGCCTGCGCCTCGATGGGGTCACCGAGGGAGGTACCGGTGCCGTGCGCCTCGACGAGATCGACATCGGCGACGTCCAGCCCGGCGGCGGTCAGCGCCTGTCGGATCACCCGCTGCTGGGCCGGGCCGTTCGGCGCGGTCAGGCCACTGGAGGCGCCGTCCTGGTTCACCGCACCGGCCTTGACCACCGCGAGCACCCGGTGGTTCTTCGCCCGCGCGTCCGAGAGACGTTCCAGTACGAGGATGCCGACACCCTCGCCCCAGCCGGTGCCGTCGGCGGCGCCGGCGAAGGATTTGCACCGGCCGTCTGCGGCCAGCCCGCGCTGCCGGGTGAACTCCACGAATCCGGTCGGAGTGGCCATCACCGCCACCCCGCCGACCAGCGCCAGCGAGCACTCCTCCGCGCGCAGCGCGTGCCCGGCCAGGTGCAGCGCGACCAGCGACGACGAGCAGGCGGTGTCGACGGTCACCGCGGGCCCCTCCAACCCCAACGTGTACGCCACCCGCCCGGAGAGCACGCTGCCCGCGGTGCCGGTGAGCAGGTAGCCGTCGGACCGCGCCGCTGAGCCCTGCGCCACGATCCCGTAGTCCTGCGCATTGCTGCCGATGTAGACACCGGTATTGCTACCGTGCAATGTCTTCGGGTCGATGTGGGCGTCCTCGAGCGCCTCCCAACTCGTCTCCAGCAGCAGCCGCTGCTGCGGGTCCATGCCGAGCGCCTCGCGCGGGGAGATGCCGAAGAAGTCGGCGTCGAACTCGCCCGCGTCGTGCAGGAATCCCCCTTCGCGGGTGGCGGAGGTCCCGGGATTGTCCGGGTCCTGGTCGTAGAGCCCGGCCAGATCCCAGCCGCGGCCCGCCGGGAATCCGGTGATCGCGTCCGCACCGCGCAGCACCAGCTGCCACAGCTCTTCCGGATTCCGCACCCCGCCGGGCAACCGGCACGCCATGCCGACGATGGCGAGCGGCTCGCCCGAGCGGCCCTCCAGTTCACTGATGCGGCGGCGGCTGTTCTCCAGCTGCGCGACGGTCAGCTTGAGGTAGTCGAACATCTTCTGATCAGTGGACATTACGCATCCTCCTCGTTCGGAGCCGAGGCATCCGCTGATCCGAGACCCAGGGTGTCGTCGATGAGCTTGAACATGTCGTCCGGCGTGAACTCTCGGAACCGGTCCGGGTTCGCGTTCGCATCCGGCCGTCCGTTCAGCAGCGGATCGATCCGGCGTTTCACCAGCAGGCGCACATCGTCGGTGGCGGATTCCCGGGACAGGATCGCCTCGAGACGCTCCAGGGCGGCGGCCAACCCGGCATCCACGTCGAAGAGCTGGTCGTGCAGGTGCTCCGCGACCGCGGCCACCGTGGGGTAGTCGAAAAGCAGGGTGGACGGCAGCGCGAGCCCGGTGACCACGCCGAGCCGGTTCCGGAATTCGACCGCGAGCAGCGAGTCGAAACCGGAGTCCAGGAAGCCGCGCGTCGTCGGCACCGCGGCGGAACTCGCGTGGCCGAGAACGCCTGCCGCCTCGGAACGGACGAGCTCGAGCAGGTGTTTGCGCTGCTCGGCCTCGCTCAGCTCGGCCAACCGATCCACCAGCGCCGGGTGCCCGGCACCGCCCGGATCCGGCTCCGCCGCCGCGAGCAGCGCCGCTACCTGCGGTAGGTCGCCGAGCAGCGGGCGCTGCCTGGCATCGGCGTAGGCGGGGTAGAACCGGGACCAGTTCATATCGGCCACGGTGATCGCGGTGTCGCCGAGCTCGAGCGCCCGGTGCAGCGCGCGCACGGCGGCGTCCGGGGGCAGCAGGATCAGCCCGCGCCGGTCCAGCTGTTCACTGGCCGCCCGGTCGACCATGCCGCCCGCCGCCCACGGCCCCCATGCGACGGCGGTGGTCGGCGCGCCGGTGGCCGCCCGGTGCTCGGCGAGGGCGTCGAGGTAAGCATTGGCCGCCGAGTAGGCGCCCTGCCCGCCACCGCCCCAGATGCCCGCGGCCGAGGAGAAGAGCACCAGCCGCACCGGGTTCGGCAGCGCGGCGAGCACCCGGTGCAGCACCAGCGCTCCGCCTACCTTGGCCGCCGTCACCGCGGCCAGCCCGGCGGTGTCCAGATCGGCAACGGCGCTCCGCGTGCTGACACCCGCCGTGTGCACGACGGTGGTGAGCGGGTGCTCGTCCGGAATCGCGGCGATGATCCCCGCCACTGCATCGTGGTCGGTGATGTCGCAGGCCACCGCCGCGATCTCGGTTGCCGACGGACGCAGTTCGGCTATCAGCTCACCGGCTCCGGGAGTGTCCGGGCCGCGCCGGGAGAGCAGCAGGATCCGGCTCGCGCCCTGAGCGGCGGCCCAGCGGGCCACGTGTGCGCCCAGCGCACCGGTGCCGCCGGTGATGAGGACCGTGCCGCCCGCGACCGGAACCACTCCCGGCAGCGCGCCGTTCGCGGGTGCGGGGAGCAGGCGACGCAGGAACACCCCCGTCGGGCGGATCGCGACCTGATCCTCACCGGTCGTGCCCGAGAGGACCGCGCAGAGCGCGCGTTCGGCGTCGGCGTCGACATCCGGGGGCAGGTCGATGAGCCCGCCCCAGCGTGCGGGGTGCTCCAGCCCGGCGACGCGGCCGAGGCCCCACACCATCGCCTGAGCGGGCGCGGTCAGCTCGTCGCCCGCGCCGGTCGAGACCGCGCCGCGGGTCACCGACCACAGCGGTGCGCCCGCTTCCTTCCTGCTCAGCGTCTGGATGAGGCGCACCGTCCGCGCGAGCCCGGGGGTAACCCCGGTGGAATCCGGCAGGTCGAGCAGGCCGAGCAGGGACAGCACGCCGGTGAACGGTGCCGCCGTGCCGGGAAGTTCGTCCGGGGCGTCGGTGACGACGATCGTGGCGCCGCGCGCGGTGAGCGCGCGAGCGCACGCCGCGGTGAGCTCATCGAGGCCGGAGGCGGTGACGATCAGCCAGGTGCCGGTGAGCACGCCGGTGCCGAGCGGTTCGGTCGCGGACTTCCAGGTGATGCGGTAGCGCCAGGAGTCGAGCTGCGCGTGCGCGCGGCGGGAGGAGCGCCAGGCCGCGAGGGCATCGCGCACCGGGGTCAGGGTGTCGTCGTCCCCCGACTCGATCAGCTGCCAGAATGCGGTGTCGTCCGTGGTGGATTCGAGCCAGTAGCGTTCGTGCTGGAAGGCATAGGTGGGCAACGGCACTCGACGTCCTGGCTTCACCACGGACCAGTCCACATCGGTGCCTGCCGTGAACGCGCGGGCCACGCCTTCCAGGAGCTCGCGCTCGCCGCGCAACAGCTTCATCACATCGAGGTGATGGGTATCGGCCAGGACATCGAGCGCCTTCGAGAACTGGACCGTCTCCCGCACATGGGACACCCAGTACTCGACCGAGGTCGCCTGCTCGACGGTCAACAACTCACCGGTACGGTCCGACACCACCGGAATACGCGGCGGCAACAACTCGACACCCTCGAGTACCCGGGCGAAATCCCCCAGCACGGCGTCCATGTGCGCGGAATGGAACGCATGCGAGACCGCCAACCGCTTGGTCCGCCCCCACCTCGCGGCCACCGCCAGGACAGCGTCCTCATCACCCGAGATCACCACGGCATCGACGGCATTGACCGCCGCGATCGACACACCCGGCACCAACGATCCACGAACTTCTCGCTCACCCGCGCGAATGGAGACCATCGCACCACCGGGAAGCCGCTGCATCAAACGGCCACGCTCGGCCACCACCCGCGCAGCATCCGGCAGCGAAAGAACCCCCGCCACATGCGCCGCCGCCAGGCCGCCGATCGAATGCCCGAGCACGTAATCGGGGGTGATCGACCAGGATTCGAGCAGCCGGAACAACGCGACCTCGACCGCGAACAACGCCTGCTGGGTATAACGGGTCTCGTTCAACAGCACCGGATCGTCGTCGATCACCCCCCGCAACGACTCGTCCAGATACCCGCACACCTCGTCCAAGGCTTCCGCGAACACCGGAAACGCCGCCGCGAGCTCACGACCCATACCGACCCACTGCGAACCCTGCCCGCCGAAGATCACGCTCAGCCCACCCGCCTTCCGGCCGGCGACCACGCCCGCCGCCAGCGCGGCGAGCAGTTCGTCGCGATCACGCCCGACCACTACCGCACGGTCTTCGAACACCGACCGGGTCGAGAGCGACCAGCCGATATCGACTGGGTCCAACTCGGGGTGCTCGCGTACCCAGGAAGCCAGCCGCTTCCCCTGCGCGACCAGTGCTTCCGGCCCACGCGCGGACAACGCCCACGCCACCGGCCCCTCGGCGACCAGCGGCTCGGGCTCGGCACTATCGGGCGCCTGCTCCAGAATCACGTGCGCATTCGTGCCGCTGATCCCGAACGAGGAGACCCCCGCGCGCCGCGGATGGCCGTTGACCGGCCACTCCCGCGCACTCCGCAGCAGCGAGACCGCACCCGACGACCAATCCACATGCGGCGTCGGCTCGTCCACGTGCAGCGTCGCGGGCAGCACCTCGTGCCGCAGCGCCATGATCATCTTGATCACCCCGGCGACCCCGGCCGCGGCCTGCGTATGCCCGATATTGGACTTGATCGACCCCAGCCACAACGGCTCGTCGCGGTCCTGCCCGTAGGTGGCGATGAGCGCCTGCGCCTCGATGGGATCACCGAGCGCGGTCCCCGTACCATGCGCCTCGACCACATCCACCTCGGAAGGACGCAACCCGCCCGACGCGAGGGCCTGCCGGATCACCCGCTGCTGAGCCGGCCCGTTCGGCGCCGTCAACCCGTTCGACGCACCGTCCTGATTCACCGCGCTACCACGCAGGACCGCCAGTACCGGATGACCCTTGGCCCGCGCGTCCGACAGCCGCTCCAGCACCAACACACCCACACCCTCGGCCGGGCCGAAACCGTCCGCGGCGGCATCGAAGGCCTTGCACCGGCCATCGGCCGCGAGCCCCTGCTGCCTGCTGAAATCCACGAAGGTACTCGGGGTTGCCATGACCGTCACGCCACCGGCCAGCGCGAGTGAGCATTCGCCGCCGCGCAGCGCCTGTGCCGCCAGATGGGTGGCGACCAGGGACGACGAGCACGCGGTATCGATCGTCATGGCCGGGCCCTGCAAGCCGAGCACATACGACAACCGGCCCGACACCACACTCGCCGAACTACCGGTCCCGAGCAGCCCCTCCAGACCCTCGGGTACGCTCCGCAACCGGGACGCGTGATCGTGATAGGTCACCCCTGCGAAGACCCCGGTATCACTGTCGCGCAATGATTTCGGGTTCACTCCGGCGCTCTCCAGCGCTTCCCAGGCGACCTCGAGCATCAAACGCTGCTGCGGATCCATCGCCAGCGCCTCGCGCGGGGAGATCCCGAAGAACCCGGCATCGAAATCGCCCGCGTCGTGCAGGAACCCGCCCTCGCGCGAGTACGAGGTGCCGACGCCTGCGGGATCGGGGTTGTAGACCGCGGCGATGTCCCAGCCGCGGTCGTCCGGCATGACGGTAATGGCGTCACCGGCACCGATCACCAGCTCCCACAACTGCTCGGGGGTGCCGATCCCGCCGGGGAACCGGCACGCCATCCCCACCACGGCAATGGCGTCGCCGGTGGCCGCGGCGGTCGGGCTCGCGGTCGGCCGGTCGGCGGTGTCGGTGAGGAGCGTCCGGAGCAGGAGACGGGTGACGGATTCGGGGGTGGGGTGGTCGAAGATCAGGGTGGAGGGCAGGGCGACGCCGGTGCTGCTCGCCAGGCGGTTGCGGAGTTCGACGGCGGTCAGCGAATCGAACCCCAGGTCGCGGAAGGCGCGGTCGGTGTCGACACCGGAGGCATCGCGGTGCCCGAGCACCGTGGCGGCATGGCCGCGGACCAGCTCCGACAGATAGCGGTAGCGCTGCGGTTCGGTCATGGCCGCCAGCCGGGCGGCCGCGCCCGCGGGCGTCTCGGCGTCGTCGGCGGCGACCCGGCGGGCCTGCGCGCGCACCAGGTCGCGGAGCAACGGATGGATCGTCTCCGGATGCCTGCGGAGCGCGCCGTGGTCCAGGTCGATGGCGAGGACCGCTGTCGCCGCACCGGTGACGGCCGCGTCGAAGAGGGCGAGGCCGCGGCTGGTGGGTAGCGGGCGCATGCCACCGCGAATCATGCGGGCGTGATCGGCGCCGGTGAGCGCACCGGTCATGGCACTGGCCTGCTCCCACAGTCCCCAGCCGATCGACACCGCCGGAAGGCCCTGCGCGCGGCGCGCGGTAGCCAGCGCATCCAGGTAGGCGTTGGCCGCCGCGTAGTTGGCCTGCCCGGCATTGCCGAAAGCCGCGGCGGCGGAGGAGAACAGGACCAGCGTTCGCTCGCCGATCAGCTCGTGTAGGTGCCGGGCGGCGTCTGCTTTGGCGGCGAGCACCGACCGCACCTGCCGCGGGGTGAGCGATTCCACCACCCCGTCGTCGAGTACACCGGCCGCGTGCACGACCGCCGTCAGCTTCGGGATTCCGGTCAGGAGCGCAGCGACCGCCTGCCGGTCGGCGACATCGCAGGCCACCACCTCAACGGCCGCGCCCGCGCCGGCCAACTCGGCGATCAGCTCCGCCGCGCCCGGCGCGTCGGCGCCGCGGCGGCTGGTGAGGACCAGCCCGGTCGTCCCGGTGGCGGCCAGGTGGCGTGCCAGAGCCGCGCCGAGGACACCGGTGCCGCCGGTGATCAGCACCGTGCCCTCGGTATTCCACGGCTGCGGGATGGTGAGCACGACCTTGCCGATGTGCCGTGCCTGCTGCACGAAACGCAGCGCGTCCACGGCGCGGCGGGCGTCCCAGCTCCGGGTCGGCAGTGGGCTGAGCGCGCCCGATTCGAACAGCGCTGCCAGCTCGGCCAGCATCTGCTGGATCCGATCCAGACCCGCCTCCGCCAAATCGAATCGGCGATACCGCACCCCCGGATACCGCTCCGCCACCTCGCCCGGATCCCGGACATCGAGCTTGCCCATATCGATCAACCGACCACCCGCGCCGAGCATCGACAACGACTCGTCCAAGAACTCCCCGGTCAACGAATTCAGCACCACATCGACCTCGCCCAGCACCCGACCGAAACCCAACTCACGCGAAGAAGCGATCCGCTCGACATCCACCGCGGCCCACTTGCCCGGGCTCGCAGTCGCACACACATCCAAACCCCACAGCCGCGCCAACTGCGTCGCCGCCATGCCCACACCACCGGCAGCGGCATGGATCAGCAACCGCTCCCCCGACCGGACCTGCGCCAGATCCCGCAAGCCGTACCAAGCGGTCAGGAACACCACCGGCACCGACGCCGCCTGCGCGAACGACCACCCGGCGGGGATGCTGGTCACCGTGCGCCGGTCGACCACCACCGACGGCCCGAACCCGCCGACGAAGAGCCCCATGACCCGATCGCCGACCTCGATCCCGGTGACCTCGGCCCCGACCTCCTCGACCACCCCGGCGCCCTCGCTACCGAGCACCGCCGCACCGGGGTACAGGCCGAGCCCGATCAGCACATCGCGGAAGTTCACCCCGGCGGCGAGCACCCGCACCCGCACCTCGCCCGCGCCGACGGCAGCCGCGGCGACCGGCTCCGCCGACACGCTCTCCAGCGATCCGTCCGCTCCCGGCGTCAGCCGCCAGGCCGTGCCTGGGAGCTCGAGCCCCGCCGCGGTCTCGGGCACCAGCCGCGGGGTGTACAGCACCCCGTCGCGCACGGCGACCTCCGGCTCCCCGGCGACCGACGCGCGCAGCAATTCGGTGCCCGAGGTGGTGCTGTCGCTGTCGATGAGCACGACCCGGCCCGGGTGTTCGGTCTGCACCGACCGCACCAGCCCCCACACCGCCGCGGCGGCCGGATGCACCGGGTCGCCGGGCTGCACGCCGACGGCATGGTCGGTCAGCACGACCAGGGGTGTGGTCTCGGGTGCTTGCAGCCGGGATTGTACGAGTTCCAGGACCCGGCCGACGGCATCGGCCGGATCACGGTCGTCGGGGGTGTCGTACAGCCTCGCGTCCGCGCCCGCGGCGAGCAGTGCGGCACACAGCTCCGCTGAGCCGAGCACGGCCCAGGAGCCGGCGGGTTCGGCCCCGGTGTGGTCGGCGTGCGGCGTCCACTCCACCGTGTACAGGTCACGGGCAGCAGGACGGAGCCGATCCCTGCTCACCGGCCGCAGGGTCAACCCCTCGATGGTGATGACCGGCGCGCCGAGCGGGTCGGTCGCGGTCAGGGTCACCGTGTCGGCTGCGGTGCGGTGCAGGCGGACTCGCAGCGCGCGGGCGGCGGTGGCGTGCAGCTCGACGCCGGTCCAGGAGAACGGCAGCAGTCCGGCACCTGCTTCGGTGTCCGCGCCGATCCCGGTGAACCCGACCGCGTGCAGGGCGGCGTCCAGGAGCGCCGGATGGACACCGTAGCCGCCGTCGGCGGCGGCATCGGGCAGGGCAACCTCGGCGTAGATGTCGCCGTCGTGCCGCCACGCCCCGCGCAGTCCGCGGAAGGCGGGGCCGTAGCCGAGTCCGGTGGCAGCCAACCGGTCGTAGTGGTCCTCGATCGGGATCGGGGCCCCGGGGGGCCAGGGCTGCGGCAGGCCGCCGGCTCCGCGATCCGCCGGTTCCGGGGCGAGCGTGCCGGTGGCGTGCCGAGTCCAGGGCCGGTCGGTGCCGTCCCCGCGGGTACGGGAGTAGATGTCGATGCCGCGGCTGCCCTGTTCGCTCCCGACGACGACCTGGAGTTCGGTCACGGCCGGGTCGTCAGGGGCGCCGAGGATCAGCGGTGTGAGGATCACCAGTTCCTCGACGCGGCCGCAGCCGACCTGATCCGCCGCGCACACGGCGAGTTCGACGAAGGCGGTGCCGGGCAGCAGCATCGAACCGAAGACAGCGTGGTCGGCCACCCACGGGTGGGTGCGCGCGGAGACCAGTCCGGTGAGCACGACGGTGCCCGCCTCGGCCACCCCGACCGCGGCGCCGAGGAGCGGGTGCTCCACCACGCCCTGGCCGAGCCCGCTCGCATCGCCGTTCGGGCCGGACTCCAGCCAGTAGCGGCGGCGCTGGAAGGCGTAGGTCGGGAGCTCGATCCAGCGCTCGCCCGCGGACCAGTCGTTGGCGGCGTTCCAGTCGACGGTTGTTCCGGTGACGAACAGCTGGGCCGCCGCGGTGAGCAGTTGTTCGCGGTCGGGCTGGTCGCGGCGGAGCGAGCCGACGGCGATGCCGTCCTGGATCCCGGGACTCAGCACCGGGTGCGGCGAGACCTCCACGAAGGTCGCGTAGCCGTCGGCTCCAGCTGCCGTCACCGCGCCGTGGAAATCGACGGTGGTGCGCAGGTTCTCGTACCAGTACGCCGCGTCCATGGCGGTGGTGTCCAGGACGCTCGCGGTGACGGTCGAGTACAGCGGCACCCGGCTCGGGCCGGGTTCGACTCCGGCCAGCACCTCGGCCAGCTCGTCGCGCAGCGCCGCTACCGCCGGTGAATGCGAGGCGTAATCGACCGGGAGCCATCGGGTTCGCACGTCGGCGTCCAGTTCGTCCACAACGCGCTGGAGTGCCTCGACCGTACCGGAGAGGACAACCGAGTCGACGGCGTTCACGGCCGCGACCGAGACTCCCGGTCGCTCCTGGACCGCCGCGGCGACCGACAGCATGGTGCCGGTGCCGCTCAGCGACCGCAGTGCCGCGCTGCGCAGCGCCACCACCCGGGCACCATCCGCCAGGCTCAGCGCACCGGCCACCACGGCGGCCGCGATCTCCCCCTGCGAGTGCCCGATCACCGCGGCGGGGCGCACGCCCCACGACTCCCACACGGCGGCGATCGAGACCATGACCGCCCACAGCACCGGCTGCACCACATCCACCCGCGCCAGCGCTTCCTCGTCACCCAGGACGTCGCGCAGCGACCACGAAACATGCGGCGCCAGCGCCGCTTCGCACTCGTCCATCCGCGCCGCGAAGACCGGTGACGACGCGAGCAGTCCGCGCCCCATCCCGGCCCACTGGCCGCCTTGGCCGGGGAAGACGAACACCACGCCGGAATCCCCACCCGCCGAACCGGATACGACTCGGGGATGTGGTACCCCCTCGGCCGCGGCCTCCAACCCGGCCGCGAAGTCGTCGGGGTCGGTGCCGATCACGACCGTCCGATTCTCGAACAGCGTCCTGGTCGACAGCAGGGAGCGGCCCACCTCGGCCACGCCGAGCCCCGGGTGCGCGCGCAGCCATCCGGCCAGCCGGGCCGCCTGCCCGGCCACGGCGGGCTCGCCGCGCCCGGAGATCACCCAGGCCACCGGGCCTGCTGTTTCGGCGGGGCCGGGCTCGGGACGGTCGTCGGGGGCCTCTTCCAACACGACGTGCGCATTGGTTCCGCTGATGCCGAACGATGAGACCGCCGCCCGCCGCGGATGGCCGTTGGTAGGCCATTCCCGCGCGCTCGTCAGCAGTTCGACCGCGCCGGACGTCCAGTCGACGTGCGGGGTCGGTTCGTCCGCGTGCAGCGTGGCGGGCAGCATCTCGTGCCGCAGCGCCATGATCATCTTGATCACTCCGGCTACTCCGGCGGCGGCCTGGGTGTGGCCGATATTGGATTTCACCGAGCCCAGCCACAGCGGGTGCTCCGGCTCGCGGTCCCGGCCGTAGGTGGCCAACAGGGCCTGCGCCTCGATCGGATCACCCAGCGCGGTCCCGGTACCGTGCGCCTCCACCACATCGACATCGGCGGTCGTCAGCCCGGCGCTCGCCAGCGCCTGCCGGATCACCCGCTGCTGGGACGGGCCGTTCGGCGCGGTCAACCCGTTGGAGGCGCCGTCCTGGTTCACCGCGCTGCCGCGCAGCACCGCCAGCACCCGGTGCCCGTTCGCCCTGGCGTCCGACAGTCGCTCCAGCACGAGGACACCGACGCCCTCGGCGGGGCCGAAGCCGTCCGCCTCGGCGCCGAACGCCTTGCAGCGCCCGTCCGCGGCGAGGCCGCGCTGCCTGCTGAAGTCCAGGAAGGTGCCCGGGGTCGCCATCACGGTGACGCCACCGGCAAGCGCCAGCGAGCACTCGCCGCGGCGCAGCGCCTGGCCCGCCCAGTGCAGCGCCACCAGCGACGACGAGCACGCCGTGTCGACGGTGACGGCCGGGCCCTCCAGTCCGAGCGCGTAGGCGATGCGCCCGGAGACCACGCTGCTCGCATTGCCGGTGCCGAGGAAGGCCTCGACACCGTCCGGAACCGCGCTCATCTGGGTGGAGTAGTCGTGGTACATGACACCCGCGAAGACACCGGTGTCGCTGCCCTGCAGTGCCTTCGGGTCGATCCCGGCGTGTTCGATCGCCTCCCAAGCGGTCTCCAGCAGCAGCCGCTGCTGCGGGTCCATGGCCAGCGCCTCGCGCGGCGAGATCCCGAAGAAGCCGGCATCGAAATGCCCGGCGTCCGGGAGGAATCCGCCCGAGCGGCCGTAGGTCTTGCCGAAGGCCTCCGGGTCCGGGTCGTACAGCCCCGCCAGGTCCCAGCCGCGATCTGCGGGGAACGGGGTGATCCCGTCACCTTCGCGGAGCACCAGCTGCCACAGCTCCTCCGCCGAGCCGACGCCGCCGGGCAGCCTGCACGCCATGCCGACCACGGCCACCGGCTCGTCCACGGCGAGCACCGGCGCGGCCGGTGCGGCGGCGGGTGCGTCCCGGCCGCCGAGCTGATCGAGGATGTGGCCGGTGATGCGCTCCGGGGTCGGGTAGTCGAAGATCAGGCTCGCGGGTAGCCGCAGGCCGGTCGCGGCGCCGAGCCGGTTGCGCAGGTCGATGGCGCTGAGCGAGTCGAATCCCAGCTCGCGGAACGGCCTGCCGATCGTGATGGCCGCCGGGTCGGCATGCCCGAGCACACCGGCCACGTGGCCGGTCACCAGTTCGGTGACGATCCGGTGGCGCTCCGCCGGAGCCAGCCGGGCCAGCCGCTTGCCGAAGTCGTCGCCGCCGGCCTCGGTGCGGGCGCGCCTGCGCGGTACCCGGACCAGCTCGCGGAAAACGGAGGGCAGCGAGCCGTTCTCGGCATTCCGGCGCAGCGCGCCCCGGTCCAGCTGGACCGGAAGCAGATGCGGCTCGGACATCGCCGTCGCCGCGTCGAAGAGCGCGAGCCCCTGTTCGGTGCCGAGGCCGACCGCGCCGCGGCCGGTCAACCGGGCCCGGCCCCGCTCGCCCATCCGGCCGGTCATGGCGCTGGTCTGCGCCCACAGCCCCCAGCCGAGCGAGGTGGCGGTCAGGCCGAGGGCCCGGCGATGGTGCGCGAGCGCGTCCAGGTAGGCATTGGCGGCGCCGTAGCCGCTCTGGCCCGCGTTGCCGAAAGCACCGGTGGCCGAGGAGAAGAGCACGAAATCGGTGAGCGGGATCCCCGCGGTGAGCTCGTGCAGGACCCAGGCCGCGTCGGCCTTCGGGGTGAGCACGCGGAGCAGCTGCTCCCGGTCCATGGCCTCGACGGTGCCGTCGTCGAGTACCCCGGCCGCGTGCACGACCGCGGTCAGGGGATGCTCGGCCGGAACGGAGTCCAGCAGCGCCGCCACCGCCTGCCGATCCGCCGTATCGCAAGCCACGACATCCACGTGCGCGCCGAGGGCGCGCAGCCGGTCGGCCAGCGCGCCCGCGCCCGGCGCCTCGATTCCGCGGCGGCCGGTGAGCAGCAGCCGCCGGGCGCCGTTGGCCACGAGGTGCCCGGCCAGCGCGCCGCCGAGCACGCCGGTGCCGCCGGTGATCAGGACGGTTCCCGGCTGCGACCGGTCCCGGTCCGCGGCATCCGGCGGGCGCACTGCCGGGCGGAGCCGCGGCACCAGCAGTTGCCCGTCCCGCAGCGCCAGCTGCGATTCGCCGTGGGCCGGAAGGCTCGCCGGGTACCCGGCGGTATCGGCATCGAGCAGCAGGAAGCGGCCAGGATGTTCCAGGTCGACGCTGCGGATCAGCCCCCACACCGCGGCGGCGGCCGGATCACACACCTCGTCACCCGGCGCGGCGGCAATCGCTCCCCGGGTGAGCACGGCGAGCCGGGTGTCCGCGAGTTCGGGGGTGCGCAGCCAGCGCTGCACCAGTTCGAGCACGGGGGCGACCAGCGTGGCCGGTCGGCCGCGGTGGGCGGTGCCGGTGAGCGGTAGCACCACCAGCTCCGGGGGCGCGACGAGCAGGGTGTCGAGATCGCTGTGCACCGGCCACTCGCCCGGTGCGGCGGTACTGAGATCCGGGATTGTCAGCAGCGCGATCGAATCGGTGTCGTCGGGAGCGGGGCCGGGATGGGCGGTCCAGGCCACGGTGTAGAGGTCGCGGGTGGTGCCGGTGGGCAGCCGGTCGGCGTCGACGGGGCGCAGCGTGAGGCCCTCGATCGAGATCACCGGGGCGCCGGAGGGGTCGGTGGCGGTGAGCGCGACGGTGTCGCCGGTGGGGTCGGTGCGGTGCAGCCGGACCCGCAGCGCGCGGGCGTCGGTGGCGTGCAGCTCGATGCCGGTCCAGGCGAAGGGCAGCAGCGCGGCGCCGCCGCCGATGCCGGTCTCGCCGATCGCGTGCAGCGCCGCGTCCAGCAGCGCGGGATGCACGCCGAAACCGTCGGGAGCACCGGGCAGGACCACCTCGGCGTAGATGTCCCCGGCGTGCCGCCAGGCAGCCCGCAGCCCGCGGAAGGCGGGGCCGTAGCCGAGGCCGACGCCGTCCAACCGGTCGTAGAGCTCCTCGGTCGCCACCGGTACGGCGCCGGCCGGGGGCCACTCCCCCGCCGGTTCGGGCGCGGCGGCCGGGTCGGCGGCCAGAGTGCCGGTGGCGTGGTGTGTCCACGGCTCGTCCTCGTGCGGCCGGGAGTAGATGTCGACGGTGCGCTCGGCGCCGGGCCGCGCGACGAGGACCTGGAGATCGCGGGCGGTGCTCAGCTCCAGCGGGGTGTGGATGATCAGCTCCGCCACCCGCGCGTACCCGATCCGGTCGGCCGCGCAGAGCGCTAGTTCCACGAAGGCGGTGCCCGGCAGCAGGATCGAGCCGTGCACCACGTGGTCGGCCACCCACGGCTGGGTGCGCGGCGCGATCCGGCCGCTCAGCACCAGTGTGCCGGTCTCGGCGAGCTCCGATGCCGCGCCGAGCAGCGGATGGGCCACCGCGCCCAGCCCCAGGCTGCCCGCATCGCCGCCCGCGGCGGTGGCCTGCAACCAGTACCGTTCGTGCTGGAACGCGTAGGTCGGCAGCGGAATCCACGGTCCGTCGGTGGCATCCGCCAACTCGATCGGCGTTCCGGTGACGAACAGCCGCGCCGCCGCCGTCAGCAACTGCAACCGTTCGGGCTGGTCCCGGCGCAGTGATCCGGTCACCACGCCGCCGCCGGGCAGGTCGTCCAGGGTCTCCTGGATCGGGGCGGCCAGCACCGGGTGGGGCGAGACCTCGAGGAAGGTGGTGTGCCCGGCGCCGATCGCGGCGGTCACCGCGGCGTGGAAGGCGACGGTGCCGCGCAGGTTGTCGTACCAGTACCCGGGGTCCATCGCGGTGGTGTCGAGCAGCTCCGCGGTCACTGTCGAGTACACGGGGACCAGCCCGGCCCGCGGGGTGATCCCGGCCAGTGCCTCGGCCAGTTCGTCGCGCAGTACCTGCACGGCGGGCGAGTGCGAGGCGTAGTCCACCGGCAGCCAGCGGGTCCGCACCTCGGCGTCGAACCCGGCCACCGTCTCCGCGAGGGCATCAGCCGGGCCGGAGAGCACCACCGCCGCCGGGCCGTTCACCGCCGCGACCGAGACCCGCTCGTCGAGCCTCAGCCGCTCGACCGGCAGCGCCACCGAGAGCATCGCGCCGGTGCCGCCGAGCGCCCGCAGCGCGGCGCTGCGCACCGCGACGACCCGCGCGCCGTCGGCCAGGGTCAGCGCACCGGCGACCACGGCGGCGGCGATCTCGCCCTGGGAGTGCCCGATCACCGCGGCGGGCCGCACGCCCCGTCCCTCCCATACCGCGGCCAGCGAGACCATGACCGCCCAGAGCACCGGCTGAACGACATCCACCCGGGCCAGCAGCTCCGCGTCACCGGACTCGATCACCGCGCGCAGCGACCACTCCACCCACGGCTCCAGCGCCGCCTCGCACGCGGCCATGCGGTCCGCGAAAACCGGCGTGGTGGCGAGCAGTTCGCGCCCCATCCCCACCCACTGACCGCCCTGGCCCGGAAAGACGAACACCACGCCGGACGCGACGCCCGCCGTGCCGGTCAGCACGCCGGGATGCGGCACGCCCGCGGCCGCGGCATCGAGCCCGGCGAGCAGCGCCGCACGCTCGGCGCCGACCACGACCGCGCGGTCCTCGAAGAGCGACCGGGTGCCGAGCAGTGCCCGCGCGACCTCGGCCGTCCCGGACTCCGGATGCTCGCGCAGCCATTCCGCCAGCCGCCCGGCCTGCGCGGCGACGGCATCCGGGCCGCGCCCGGAGACCACCCAGGCCACCGGCTCCGCCGCGTCGGCGGGCCGCTCCGGAACGACCTCGTCGGGCGCCTGCTCCAGCACGAGGTGCGCATTGGTGCCGCTGATCCCGAACGACGACACCGCGGCACGCCGGGGCCGGTCACCGTCCGGCCACTCCCGCGCCGCCGTGAGCAGCTCGACCGCGCCGGAGCCCCAGTCCACATGCGGTGTCGGCTCGTCCACGTGCAACGTCGCGGGCAGCACGCGGTGCCGCAGCGCGAGCACCATCTTGATCACGCCCGCCACTCCGGCGGCGGCCTGGGTGTGGCCGATATTGGATTTCACCGAGCCCAGCCACAGCGGGTGCTCCGGCTCGCGGTCCCGGCCGTAGGTGGCCAACAGGGCCTGCGCCTCGATCGGATCACCCAGCGCGGTCCCGGTACCGTGCGCCTCCACCACATCCACGTCCGCGGTGGTGAGCCCGGCCGCAGCGAGCGCCTGCCGGATCACCCGCTGCTGGGACGGGCCGTTCGGCGCCGTCAGCCCATTGGACGCCCCGTCCTGGTTCACCGCGCTCCCGCGCAGCACCGCCAGCACCCGATGGCCCTTGGCCTCGGCATCCGAAAGCCGCTCCAGCACGACGATGCCGACGCCCTCGCCCCAGCCGGTGCCGTCCGCGGCGCCGGCGAAGGACTTGCAGCGGCCGTCCACGGCCAACCCGCGCTGCCGGGAGAACTCGACGAACATCTCCGGTGTCGACATGACGGCAACGCCACCGGCCAGTGCCAACGAGCACTCGCCCCGGCGCAGCGCCTGGCCGGCCAGGTGCAGCGCCACCAGCGACGACGAACACGCGGTGTCCACGGTGAGCGCCGGGCCCTCCAGGCCGAGCACGTAGGCGAGGCGGCCGGAGACCACGCTGCCCGCGTTGCCGGTGCCCATGTACCCCTCGACATCCGGCGGCACGGCATCCAGCCGGGTGGCGTAGTCGTGGTAGCTTGCGCCGGCGAAGACGCCGGTATCACTGCCGCGCAGCGACTTCGGGTCGATCCCCGCGTTCTCCAGCGCTTCCCAGCCGATCTCCAGCAGCAGCCGCTGCTGCGGGTCCATCGCCAGCGCCTCGCGCGGCGAGATCCCGAAGAACCGGGCGTCGAAGCCTCCGGCGTCGTGCAGGAATCCGCCGTCGCGGGCGTAGGTGGTGCCCGCGCTCTCGGGATCGGGGTCGTAGAGCGCGTCCAGATCCCAGCCGCGATCCTCGGGGAACCCGCCGATGGCGTCCCCGCCCTCGGCGATCAGCCGCCAGAACTGCTCCGGCGATGCCACGCCGCCCGGCAGCCTGCACGCCATGCCGACCAGCGCGAGCGGCTCGTCGGAGGCGGTGCGCCGCTGTGGTGCGATCTGGTCGTTCCCGTCGTCCGGGGACAGTGCCCGGATGACGAAGTCCGCGGTGTCGGTCACGGTCGGATAGTCGAAGGCCAGCGTCGAGGGAACGGCCACCCCGGTCGCCCGGCTCAGCTCGCCCGCGAGTTCGATCGCGGTGAGCGAGTCGATGCCCAGCTCCCGAAAGGTGCGGTCGGTGCCGACGGAGTCGGGGGTCGGGTGTCCGAGTACCCGGGCGGCGGTCGCGCGCACGAGGTCGAGCACGGCCCGGCGCCGTTCCGGCGCGGCGGCTCCGACAAGGTGCGCGAGCTGCTCCGAGCCGCCCGCTCCGGAGGCACGATCCGCGCCGGCGGGAGTCGCCATCACCTCCGGGATGCCGCCGAGCAGGGGCGAAGGCCGCAGCGCGGTGAAGTGCGGGTGGAAGCGCCGCCAGTCGACATCGGCGACGGCCACGGTGACGTCCCCGCCGTCGATGGCGTGCCCGAGGGCGCGCAGCGCGGAGTCCGGCGGCAGCGGCGCCAGCCCGCGGCGATCCAACCTGTCACCGAGATCGCCCGCCGCCATGCCTGCTTCGGCCCACGGTCCCCAGGCGATGGCGGTCGCGGGCAGCCCGCCGCGGTGGCGGTACTCGGCGAGCGCGTCCAGGTAGGCGTTGGCGGCGGCATAGCCGCCCTGCCCGCCGGAGCCCCAGACGCCCGCGGCGGAGGAGAACAGCACGAAGGCCGCGAGCGGCAGCTCCGCGGTGAGTTCGTGCAGGTGCCACGCCCCGGTGCGTTTGACCGTCAGCACGGTCGCCAGCCGCTCGGGTGTCAGCGTGTCGACGGTGCCGTCGTCCAGCACCCCGGCGGTGTGCACGACGGTGCTGAGCGGATGGTCGGCGGGCACGGCCGCGAGCACGGCGGCCAGGGCGGAGCGGTCGGTGATGTCGCAGGCCACGATCTGCACCGGCACGGTGGGCGCGAGCGTGTGCAGCTCGGCGCGCAGGTCGTCGGCGCCGGGGGCGGCCGGGCCGCGGCGGGAGAGCAGCACGAGCCGTTCCGCGCCGTGCGCGGCGGCCCAGCGGGCGACGTGCGCGCCCAGCGCGCCGGTGCCGCCGGTGATCAGGACCGTGCCGCGCAGTTCGGTGGCCGGTGCGGTGGCGGACGGTGCCTGCGTCAGGCGGCGCAGGAAGACCCCCGCCGAGCGGATTGCGACCTGATCCTCCCCTGCGGTGCCCGCGAGCACCGCAGCCAGTGCCTGCTCGGCGCGGGTGTCGAGCACCTCGGGCAGGTCGATGCTGCCGCCCCAGCGCTCGGGGTGCTCGAGTGCCACCACCCGGCCCAGGCCGTCCACCATGGCCCGCACCGGCGCGACGACCTCGGCTGGACCGACCGCCACCGCGCCCCGGGTCAGCGACCACAGCGGGGCACCGACTCCGGCGTCCCCCAGCCCCTGCACCAGGGCAACGGTGCTCGCGAGCCCCGCCGAGACCCCGCTCACCGACTCGGTCCCCGGCGCGGGATCTTCGAGCATCCCGAGCAGGGACAGCACCCCGGCGGGCCGGTCCTGCAGCACGTCGCCGAGCCGAGCGGCCCAGGTGTGCCGATCGGCGGCCGGGTCGGCGTCGAGCACGTGCGCGCTCGCACCGTGCTCGGTGACGGCCCGCGCGCACGTCGCCGCGAGATCATCGTGCTCGGGTGCGGCGACGATCAGCCAGGTCCCGGTGAGCCGGGCGGGCCCGGCCGGCGCGGGGGCGGGCTGCCACCGCACCCGGTAGCGCCAGGCGTCGAGCCGCGACCGCGCGCGCCGGGTGGTTCGCCACTCGGTCAGCGCCCGAAGAACCGGATTCCACTGCGCCGCATCGGTATCGGTGCCCGGCGCCAGCTCGCCGACGGCACCGGCCTCGACCAGCCGCCAGAAGTCCGCGTCGTCGCGCGGCTCGGCCGGGGCGCCGTCGGGTTCGAGCCAGTACCGCTGCCGCTGGAAGGCGTAGCTGGGCAGCCCGACACGCTGCGGCGCCGACCCGGAGTACAGTGCGGCCCAGTCGACATCGACGCCGGCGGTGAAGAGCCGGGCGACGCCGAGCAGCACCGCCTCGGCCTCCCGCTCGCCGCGCAGCAGTGCCACCCCGGCCGGGCCGGTGAGGCTCGCGAGGCCGCCGTCGCCGAGCTCGAGGAAGTGGCCGGTGCCGCGCTCGGCGAGACCGGCGAGGGCGTCGGCGAAGCGCACGGTCGCGCGGACGTGCCGGACCCAGTACTCGGCCGAGGTCGCCTGCTCGGCGGTCAGCGGCTCGCCGGTGCTGTCGGAGATCACCGGGATGGCGGGCGGTCGCAGCTCGACCGCCTCCAGCACGGCGCGGAACTCGTCGAGCATCGGCTCCATGCGCTGCGAGTGGAAGGCGTGCGACACCGTCAGCCGTCGGGTGCGGTGGCTCGCCGCCGACCAGTGCTCGGTGATGGCGGTGACCGCGTCCAGGTCGCCGGAGATCACGACCGCGTCCGGGGCATTGACCGCCGCGATCGAGACCCGGTCCCCGACATCGCCGACGGTGGCGAACGATTCGAGTACCTCGCGGTGCCCGGCCCGGATGGATGCCATCGCGCCACCGGCGGGCAGCAGCTGCATGAGCCTGCCGCGTTCGGCGACCACGCGGGCCGCGTCCGGCAGCGACAGCACCCCGGCCACGTGCGCGGCGACCAGCCCGCCGATCGAATGGCCGAGCAGATGATCGGGGGTGACCGACCAGGATTCCAGCAGCCGGAAGAGCGCCACTTCGACCGCGAAGAGCGCGGGCTGGGTGTAGCCGGTGTCGTGCAGCAGCGCGGCGTCGGGCGAGCCGGGCTCGGCGAACAGCACCTCCCGCAGCGGCCGCGGCAACCAGCGGTCGAGCTCGGAACATACCTGCTCGAGCGCATCGGCGAAAACGGGGAATGCCGCGGCGAGCACCTTTCCCATTCCGGCGCGCTGGGCGCCCTGCCCGGCGAACAGGAAGCCGACCCCGCTCCGCGCGTCGGCGGGCAGCACGGCGTTCGGGTGCGGCACGCCGGTGGCGACGGCGTCCAGTCCGGCCAGCAGCGTCTCGCGGTCGCGGCCGACCACCACGGCGCGGTCCTCGAAGATCGCGCGGGTCGTCACCAGCGACCAGCCGAGATCGGCGGCACCGCGGGAATCGGCGGCGAGCTCGGGGTGTGCCAGCAGCCGGTCGCGCAGCCGCGCGGCCTGTCCGGCGACCGCGGCCCGGCCGCGTCCGGAGAGCACCCAGGCCACCGGGCCGTCGAAGCCTGGCCTGGCGGTCTCCTCGGTGTCCTCCCCGGGTGCCTGCTCCAGGATCACGTGCGCATTGGTGCCGCTGATCCCGAAGGAGGAGACCGCGGCCCGGCGCGGCTGCCCGTTCTCCGGCCACGCGGTGGCCTCGGTGAGCAGCTCGACGCCGCCCGCGCGCCAATCCACGTGCGGGGTCGGCTGATCCACGTGCAGGGTCCGCGGCATCAGCCCGTGCCGCATGGCCAGCACCACCTTGATGACGCCCGCGATGCCTGCGGCGGCCTGGGTGTGGCCGATGTTCGATTTGATCGAGCCGAGCCGCAGCGGGTTGCCCGGCTCCCGGTCCAGGCCGTAGGTATCGAGCAGTGCCCTGGCCTCGATGGGATCACCGAGCGCGGTGCCGGTGCCGTGCGCCTCGACCAGATCGATATCGCGGGTGGTCAGCCCGCCGGCGGCCAGGGCCCGGCGGATCACCCGCCGCTGCGCGGGGCCGTGCGGCGCGGTGAGGCCGTTGGAGGCGCCGTCCTGGTTGACCGCGCTGCCGCGCAGGATCGCCAGCACGGGGTGGCCCTTGGCGCGGGCGTCGGCGAGCCGTTCCAGCACCACCACCCCGACGCCTTCGCTCCAGCTCGTGCCGTCGGCGGCCGCCGCGAACGATTTGCACCGCCCGTCCGCGGCCAGGCCGCGCTGGCGGGCGAACTCCACGAAACCGGTCGGGGTCGACATGATGGCGACCCCGCCCGCCAGCGCCATCGAGCACTCGCCACGGCGCAGCGCCTGCCCCGCCCAGTGCAGGGCGACCAGCGACGACGAACACGCGGTGTCGACGGTTACCGCGGGGCCCTCCAGCCCCAGCGCGTACGCGACCCGGCCGGAGAGCACGCTGCCTGCGGTTCCGGTCAGCAGGTAGCCGTCGGCGCTGTCCGCCGCGCGCTGCGCGACCGCCTCGTAGTCCTGGGCATTGCTGCCGAAAAAGACCCCGGTATCGCTGCCGCGCAGTACCACCGGATCGATGCAGGCGTCCTCCAGGGCTTCCCAGCTCGTCTCCAGCAGCAAGCGCTGCTGCGGATCCATCGCCAGCGCCTCGCGCGGCGAGATCCCGAAGAAGGCGGGGTCGAACTCCGCGGCATCGTGCAGGAATCCACCCTCGCGGGTGTACGTCGTCCCGGCCCGCCCCGGCTCCGGGTGGTAGATGGCGTCGATATCCCAGCCGCGGTCGGCGGGGAAGCCGGTGATGGCGTCGCCGCCGTCGACCACGAGTTGCCACAGCTGCTCGGCCGAGCGCACGCCGCCCGGGTACCGGCACGCCATGCCGACCAGGGCCAGCGGCTCGGTGTCGCGGCCTTCCAGCTCGGCCACCCGCCGGTTGCTCGCACGCAGGTCGGCGGTCACCTTCCGCAGGAAGTACCGCAGTTTTTCTTCGTTCGACGTGTCGTTCGACATCGGAGACTACTTTCGATAGCGCGCCACGAAAGCGCGGCCGGGTCGCCCCGGTTGCCGTGCGGGTGTCCGTGGCTAGGAGATGTCGAATTCGTCGGCCAGGATGTCGAAGACCTCGTCGTCGGTGGCCGACATCAGATCGGCGGGGTCCGCGTCCGGTTTCGGGGCGCGGGATCGGTGCGGCGACAGCAGCTGCTCGAGCCGGGCCAGCACCCCGTCGAAGAGTTCGCGGTCCTCGGAGATCGACGCGAGTTCCCGTTCCAGGGTCGTCAATACCGTCATGACGGGCTCCTTTCCGCCCCGGAGCTGCTCCCCGACGTAGTCGGCGAGAACCTGCGGGGTGGGATGGTCGAACACGACCGTGGGTTCGAGTTCCAGTCCGGTGATCGCATTGATGCGGTTGCGGAGTTCCACCGCGGCGAGCGAATCGAAGCCGAGGTCGCGGAAGGCGCGCTCCGGCCGGATTCCCGCGATTCCGCTGTGCCCGAGCACCGTTCCCGCCTCGGTGCGGACCAGGTCGATGAGCGCGGTGCGCCGGTCGCTCGCGGTGCCGAGTTCGTCGAGGAAGGGTGTCCGGACGTCCCGTCCGGTCGGTTCGTCCCGGGCGGCGAGCGCGGCGACGGCCGGGATCTCGTGCAGGAACGGCCGGGTGCGGGCAATCGCGTAGGCAGGGTGGAAGCGCGACCAGTCCATGTCCGCGATGGTGATCGCGGTCTCCCCGAGCGCCCCGGCCAGCGCCGGGACGGCGGCGTCCGGTGCCATCGACCGCAGGCCGCGCCGATCCATGGTCTCGCCCACCGCCCCCGCGGCCATGCCGCCCTCGGCCCACGGCCCCCAGGCGATGGCGGTCGTCGGGAGCCCGAGCCAGGAGCGGTGCTCGGCGAGCGCGTCCAGGTAGGCGTTGGCGGCCGAGTACGCGGCCTGCCCGCCCCCGCCCCACACCCCCGCCACCGAGGAGAACAGCACCAGCCGCGGTGCCTCGCCCGGCGTGCCGAGCAGCCGGTGCAGCACGGCGGCGCCGCCGACCTTGGCCGCCGTCACCGCCGCCAGGGCCGCGGCGTCGAGCTCGGCCACGGTGCCCATGGTGCCGACTCCAGCGGTGTGCACCACCGTGGTCAGCGGGTGCTCGTCCGGGATGGCGGCGAGCACTGCGGCGACGGCTTCGGAATCGGTGATGTCGCAGGCGATCACCTCCGCCCGGAGGTCGGGGGCCAGCGTCCGCAGCTCGGCGATCAGCTCACTCGCTCCCGGTGCGGCGGGGCCGCCGCGGGAGAGCAGCAGCAGCCGCGCGGCGCCCTCGCCCGCGGCCCAGCGGGCGACGTGCCCGCCGAGCGCGCCGGTGCCGCCGGTGATCAGCACGGTTCCGCCGGTGAGTGCCACGGCGCGCTCGGCGCCCGCCGGCGCGGGTACCAGCCTGCGCAGGAATGTCCCGGCCGAGCGGATGGCGACCTGATCCTCGGCTCCGGTGCCCGAGAGCACCTCGCACAGGGCCCGCGCGGCGCGGGCATCCAGCACCGCGGGCAGATCGACGAGCCCACCCCAGTTCTCCGGATGCTCCAGCGCCACCACCCGGCCCAGCCCCCAGACCATGGCCTGGAACGGGGCGGTCACCGCGTCCGACGGCCCCACCGCGACCGCGCCCCGCGTGGCCGACCACAGCGGCGCCCGAATCCCGGCGGCCCCGAGCCCCTGCACGAGCGCCGCCGTCGCCACCGTGCCGAGCTCGGTGTCGAGCAGCCCGAGCAGCGACAGCACGCCGGAGACCGGCGCGGTGAGCTCTCGCGTCCACGTCTCACGGTCGGCGATCCGGTCCAGCTCGAGCACGCGGACGACGGTGTCCGCGCCGTTGGCGGCCAGTGCCCGCGCGCAGGCGGCGACGAACTGCTCGTGCCCGGGCGCCGCCGCGATCAGCCAGGTGCCGGTGAGCCTGCCGTCGCCGAGCGGCGCGGTCGTGGGCCGCCACTGCACCCGGTACCGCCAGGAACCCGCGGCGGGCGGAGCGGGCGGCGTCGAATCGAGCCAGTACCGCGTGCGCCGGAAAGCGTAGGTGGGCAATGCCGTCCGGGTGACCGAGCGTCCGGCGTAGACCGCGCGCCAGTCGACCTCGACCCCGGCGGTGAACAGCCGGGCCACCCCGGCGAGCACGGCCTCCGCCTCGTTCTCGCCGCGCAGCAACGCCACCCCGGCACCGCCGGTCAGGCTCGCCAGCGCGCCGTCGCCGAGCTCGACGTAGTGCGTGACCTCCTGCTCCGCCAGGTGGGCGAGGGCAGCGGCGAACCGGACGGTGTCGCGCACGTGCCGGACCCAGTACTCGGGCGAGGTCGCCTGCTCGGCGGTGAGCAGTGCGCCGGTGCTGTCCGAGACCACCGGGAGCTGCGGCGCCCGCAGCTCGACCTGCTCCAGCACCGTGCGGAATTCGTCGAGTATGGGGTCCATCCGGTGCGAGTGGAAGGCGTGCGACACCGTCAGCGGCTTGGTGCGGTACCCCGCCGCCGACCAGTGCTCGGCGACCGCCGTCACCGCGTCCAGATCACCGGAGACCACCACCGCGTCCGGCGCGTTCACCGCGGCGAGCGCCACCCGGGCCGCGTCGGCGCCGAGCACCTCCCGCAGCGAGGCCGCGACCCCGGCTTCGTCGGCGCGGATGGAGACCATGGCGCCGCCCGCCCTGAGCTGCTGCATGAGCCTGCCGCGCTCGGCGACGACCCGCGCCGCGTCCGGCAGCGACAGCACCCCGGCCACGTGGGCCGCGGCAAGCCCGCCGATCGAATGGCCGAGCAGCACATCGGGGGTGAGGGCGAAGGTCTCGAGCAACCGGAACAGCGCCACCTCGATCGCGAACAATCCCGCCTGGGTGTAGTGGGTCTCGTTGAGCAGCAGGGCATCAGGGGAATCCGGCGCGGCGGAGAGCACCTCCCGCAGCGGGCGCGGCAACCACCTGTCCAGGTGCGCGCAGACCTCCTCCAACGCGGCGGCGAAGGCCGGGAAGGCGGCCACCAGATCGCGGCCCATACCGATCCGCTGCGAGCCCTGCCCGCCGAACAGGTACGCCACCCGGTGGTCGGCCCCGGTCACCGAACCCGCGACCACCGCCGGATGCGGGGTGCCCGCAGCGGCGGCGTCCAGCGCGGCCGACAGCTGCTCGGCATCGCGGCCGAGCACCACGATCCGGTCCGGCAGCATCGACCGGCTGGTCACTGTGGACCAGCCCACGTCGGCGGGGTGCTGCCCGGCATGCTCGCGCAACCAACAGGCCAATCGGCCCGCCTGGGCGGCGGCCGCGTGCTCGCCGCGCCCGGAGACCACCCAGACCACCGGTCCATCGGAGCCCTCCGTCGCGGCGGGCTCGTCGGGCGGTGCCGCTTCGAGGACGAGGTGGGCATTGGTCCCGCTGATCCCGAACGACGACACCGCCGCGCGCCGGGGGCGGCCGGTCTCCGGCCAGTCCCGCGCGGCGGTCAGCAGCCGCACCGCACCGGATGCCCAATCCACGTGCGGGCTCGGCTCGTTCACGTGCAGCGTCGCGGGCAGCACCCCGTGCCGCAGCGCGAGCACCATCTTGATCACGCCGGTCACCCCGGCCGCGGCCTGGGTGTGGCCGACATTCGACTTCACCGACCCCAGCCACAGCGGATCTTCCCGGTCCCGGCCGTAGGTGGCCAGCAGCGCCTGCGCCTCGATCGGATCACCGAGCGCGGTTCCGGTGCCGTGCGCCTCGACGACATCCACGTCCGCCGTACCGAGCCCGGCCACGGCGAGCGCCCTGCGGATGACCCGCTGCTGAGCGGGGCCGTTCGGCGCGGTCAGCCCGTTCGACGCACCGTCCTGGTTGATGGCGCTGCCCCGCAGCACCGCGAGCACCGGATGGCCGTTCGCTCGCGCCTCGGAGAGCCGTTCCAGCACGACGACACCGGCACCCTCGGCGGGGCCGAAGCCGTCGGCGGCCGCATCGAAAGCCTTGCAACGGCCGTCCGCGGCCAGTCCGCGCTGCCTGCTGAGATCGACGAACGGCCCCGGCGTCGCCATGACGGTCACGCCGCCCGCGATGGCCATCGAGCACTCCCCCGTGCGCAGCGCCTGGGCCGCCAGGTGCAGCGCCACCAGCGAGGACGAGCACGCCGTATCCACCGTCACCGCGGGGCCTTCCAGCCCGAGCACGTAGGACAGCCGTCCCGACACCACGCTGCCGGAGGTGCCGGTGAGCAGGTACCCCTCGACCTGTTCCGAAACACCCGCGGTGCCGAGCCGCGGGCCGTAGTCCTCCGGCATCGCCCCCGCGAACACGCCGACATCGCTGCCGCGCAGCGATCCCGGGGCGATGCCTGCGTTCTCCAACGCCTCCCAGCCGATCTCCAGCAGCAGCCGCTGCTGCGGGTCCATCGCCAGCGCTTCGCGCGGCGAGATCCCGAAGAACTCGGCGTCGAAATCGGCGGCTTCGTGCAGGAATCCGCCTTCCCTTGCATAGGACTTACCCGCCGCGTCCGGGTCGGGGTCGAAGAGGTTCGCCAGGTCCCAGCCGCGGTCGGCGGGGAAGGCCGTGATGGCGTCGCCGCCGTCCAGCACCAGCTGCCACAGCTGCTCCGGGGTGCTGATCCCGCCGGGCAACCGGCACGCCATGCCGATCACGGCGAGCGGTTCGTCGTCCGGGCGGGCGCGTGGCGCGGGCTCCGGCTCGGCGGTGTCCTCGGCGCGGACCAGGCCGAGCAGGTGAGCGGTGACGGCCGCGGGCGTCGGGTGGTCCAGCGCGACGGTGGTCGCCAGCTCGAGGCCGGTGATCTCGATGAGCGTGGCGCGCAGCTCCACCAGGGTCAGCGAGTCGAAGCCCAGATCCCGAAAGGCGCGATCGGCGCCGATGCTCTCGGTATCCGGCTCGCCGACGACGGCCGCCGCCGCGGCGCGGACCAGGGTGAGCACCCGCCGGTCCTGTTCGGCGCGGGTCAGCCCCGAGAGCCGTTCCGCGAGGACCGATCCTGTGCCGTCGCGCTGCTGCTGCGCGGGCTCCGGCCGCACCCCGGGCAGGTCGTGCAGGAGCGGCCGCGGACGCCCCAGCGCGAAGGTGGCATGGAACCGGGGCCAGTCGGCGTCGACCACGGTGACCGTGCTCTCCCCGTGGTCGACGATCTGCTGCAGCGCCTCCACCGCGAGTTCGGGCGGCATGGCCGCCATGCCGCCGCGCTCGAGCCTGCTGCCCCGCGCACCGGCGGCCATGCCCCGCTCCGCCCACGGGCCCCAGGCGATCGCGGTGGCCGGGAGTCCGGCCGCGCTGCGCCGTTCGGCCAGGGCGTCCAGGTAGGCGTTCGCGGCGGCGTAGGCACCCTGCCCGGCGCCGCCCCATACGCCTGCACCCGAAGAGAACAGCACGAACAGCCGCAGCTCGGGGCGGCCGGTGAGCAGCTCGTCCAGCATTGAGGCACCGAGTGCTTTGGCACTCATGGTGCTCGCGAAGGTGTCGAGATCGGTGTCGGCCAGCGGCAGGTCGCAGTCGCTGCCCGCGGCGTGCAGCACCGCGGAGATCCGGAGATCGGCCAGCGCGGCGGTGAGGGCGGCGCGGTCCGCGGTGTCGCAGCGCCGGATCCGGACCTCACAGCCCGTGGCGACCAAGTCGGTGCGGAGTTCCGCGGCACCGGGGGCGTCCTCGCCGCTGCGGCTGAGCAGCAGCAGGTTGCGCGCACCCTGGCGCACGGCCCAGCGCGCGAGGTGCGCACCGAGCGCGCCGGTACCACCGGTGATCACCACCGTGGCCGCCGTCCAGCCGTCATCAGCGGTCCGCTCGGCGAGCGGCGGAGCCTGCACGAGCCGGCGCACCAGAACTCCGGTGCGCCGCACGGCGATCTGATCCTCGCCGGTGCCAGCTGCCAGGGCCGCGCAGACCCGATCCCAGCTCGGGGCGTCCGGATCGGCGGGCAGGTCGACGGCTCCGCCCCAGCCGCCGGGATGCTCGAGGGCGGCGACCCGCCCCAGCCCCCACACGGGGGCCTGCCCCGGATGCCGGACCGGATCGGACGGGCCGGTGCCGACGGCACCGCCGGTGAGGCACCAGAGCGGAGCCGCGCAACCGGCATCGCCGAGCCCCTGCAGCAGCGCCAGCGTCGCGGCCGCTCCGGCCGGGACCGCCGGGTACCGGGGGTGCGGCTGCTCGTCCAGCCCGAGCAGCGAGACGACGCCGGCGATAGCACCGCCGACGGCCTCGAGGGCGGCACGCCAGTCGCCGCGCCCGGCGCCGGCCGGGCGCAGGCGTTCGACCGTCGCGCCGTGTCGTTCGAGCGCGGCCACGCACTCCTCGGCCCATGAAAGATGTTCTCCGGCGACCAGCCACCGCCCGGTGAGCACCGCAGGCGGGAAGGCGTCCGGGGCGGGCTTCCAGACCACCCGGTGCCGCCAGGTATCGATCTGCGTGCGCCGCCGCCGGGTCTGTCGCCAGGCGGCCAGCCCGGGCAGCACCGCAGCCCAGGCGGCGGTGCCCGCGTCCGCGGCGGTGATCGTCTCGTTCAGTGCCTGAACGTCGCCGCGATCGATCAGCTCCCAGAACCTGGCGTCGTCCGCGGATTCGACGGTCGCGGTCGGCGTTTCGAGCCAATACCGCCGACGCTGGAAAGCGTAGGTCGGCAGTTCCACCCGGTGCCCGCCGCCGCCCTGGCCGGTGGTCAGGGCGACCGGTGTTCCGCTGACGAACAACTGGGCGGCGGCGGTGCGCAGCTGCCGCTGTTCGGGCTGGTCGCGGCGCAGCGATCCGACCACGACGCCGGTGCCGCCGAGCGTCTCCCCGATGGCGGTGGTGAGCACCGGATGCGGCGAGACCTCCACGAACCGGGTGAAGCCTGCCTCGATGGCCGCCCCGACCGCGTCGTGGAACGCGACGGTGGCGCGCAGGTTCTCGTACCAGTACTCGCCGGTGACCACGTCCGGATCGAGCAAACCTGCGGTCACCGTCGAATACACCGGCACCCGGCCGCGCGCCGGGACGATCCCGGCAAGGACCCGCTCCAACTCAGGGCGCAGCACCTCCACCGCGGGTGAGTGCGACGCATAGTCCACCGGCAGCCACCGGGTCCGCACGCCTGCGCCCAGCTCCGCGACGACCTGCTCCAGCGCGGCACCGGAGCCGGAGAGCACCACCGACGCCGGGCCGTTCACCGCGGCGAGGGCCACGCGGCCGTCGGCCAGCGCACCGGCGAACCGTGCGCGCACCTCGGCCTCCGGGACCCCGATCGAGAGCATCGTCCCGGTGCCCGCCAGCCCACACAGCGCGGCGCTGCGCAGCGCCACCACCCGCGCGCCGTCAGCCAGGCTCAGCACCCCGGCGACCACCATCGCGGCGATCTCGCCCTGCGAGTGCCCCACCACCGCCGCGGGTTCGACCCCATCGGCCTGCCATACCGCCGCGAGCGAGACCATGACCGCCCACAGCACCGGCTGCACGACATCCACCCTGGCCAGCAGCTCCTCGTCGCCGATAGCGGCACGCAGCGACCACGACACATACGGCGCCAGCTCGGTTTCGCACTCGGCCATCCGCTGCTGGAACACCGGCGAGGAGGTCAGCAGCTCCCGGCCCATGCCGAGCCACTGGCCCCCCTGCCCCGGGAAGACGAACACGACCCCGGACTCCGCTGCCACGGCACCGGAGACGACGCCGGGGTGCGGCACCTCGGTCGCGGCGGCGTCGAGCGCCGCCAGCAGCTCGGCGCGGTCGGCGCCGAGCACGACCGTGCGGTGCTCGAACAGCGTCCGCGATCCGAGCAGCGCGCGGCCGGCCTCGGCCAGCCACGCCCGCGTCGTCACCGTCTCCGGTTGTCCGCGCAGCCAAGCGGCGATCCGCTCGGCCTGCGCGGTGGCCGCCCGACGGCCGCGGCCGGAAAGCACCCAGGCCACCGGCACCTCGGCCGGCCCGGGATCGGCGACCGGAGGCTCCGGGATGTCCGGTGCCTGTTCGATCACGACGTGCGCGTTCGTCCCGCTGATCCCGAACGACGACACCGCCGCCCGGCGGGGGCGGCCGGTGACCGGCCAGTCCCGCGCCGCCGTCACCAGCTCGACCGCGCCGGAGCCCCAATCCACGTGCGGCGTCGGCTCGTTCACGTGCAGGGTGGCGGGCATCACCGCGTGCCGCAGCGCCAGCACCGCCTTGATCACCCCGCTCACTCCGGCGGCGGCCTGGGTGTGGCCGATGTTCGACTTCACCGAGCCGAGCCGCACCGGCTCGCCGCCCTCCCGGTCCTGCCCGTAGGTGGCGAGCAATGCCTGCGCCTCGATGGGATCACCGAGCGTCGTTCCGGTGCCATGCGCCTCGACCAGATCCACGTCGGCGGCGGTCAACCCGGCCGCGGCCAGCGCACGGCGGATCACCCGCTGCTGTGCGGGGCCGTTCGGCGCGGTCAGCCCGTTGGAGGCGCCGTCCTGGTTCACCGCGCTGCCGCGCAGCACCGCCAGCACCCGACGCCCGCCGGCCATGGCCGCCGAGAGCCGCTCCAGCACCAGGACGCCGACGCCCTCGGCCCATCCGGTGCCGTCGGCGGCGCCGGCGAAGGACTTGCACCGGCCGTCCGGGGCCAGCCCGCGCTGCCGCGCGAAATCCACGAAGATGCCGGGGGTGCCGAGTACGGTCACCCCGCCCGCCACGGCCAGCGAGCACTCCCCCGACCGCAGCGCCTGCCCCGCCAGGTGCAGCGCCACCAGCGACGACGAGCACGCGGTATCCACCGTCACCGCCGGGCCCTGCAACCCCAGCGCGTACGCGACCCGGCCGGACACCACGCTGCCCGCCGAGCCGGTCAGCAGGTAGCCCTCGACGCCGTCCTCGACATCCGAGCTGCCCAGCCGCGGGCCGTAGTCCTCCGGCATCGCTCCGACGAACACTCCGGTATCGCTGCCGCGCAACGTTTCCGGATCGACACCGGCGCGCTCCAGCGCCTCCCAGCTCGTCTCGAGCATCAGCCGCTGCTGCGGATCCATCGCCAGCGCCTCGCGCGGCGAGATCCCGAAGAAGCCTGCATCGAAATCGCCCGCGCCCGCCAGGAATCCGCCCTCGCGGGCATAGGACTTGCCCGCGGCGTCCGGGTCGGAGTCGAACAGGTTCGCCAGATCCCAGCCGCGGTCGGCCGGGAAGCCGGTCACCGCGTCGCCCTCGTCCAGCAGGAACTGCCAGAACCGCTCGGGGTCGGAGATTCCACCGGGCAACCGGCACGCCATGCCGACCACCGCGATCGGTTCGTCGGCGGGGACCTGCGGGAGCTCCGCGCCGGTCTCGGCGCCGCCGCGCAGGAATTCCGCGACCGCCAGCGGGGTCGGGTGGTCGAAGACGAGGGTGGCAGGCACCGGCGCGCCCGTCGCCTCGGCGAGCGCGCGCTGCAGCCGCGTCGCCATGATCGAGTCGAAGCCGAGGTCGCGGAAGGTCAGGCCGACAGAGACGACGCCCGGGTCGGTGTGGCCGAGCACGACGGCCGTGTGCTTGCGGACGAGTTCGAGGGCGTCACCGGAGTCGGCCACCGGCACTCGCGGCCGCAGATCGTTCTCGGCCGGGCGCGCCGGAGCCGGGACGGGCTCGGCGCCGTCGGTCTCCGCCCAGAAGGACCGGCGCTGGAAGGCGTAGGTCGGCAGCCGCACCCGGTGGGCGTCCGGGCCGTATGCCGCGGCCCAGTCGACGATAGTGCCGGTGACGAAGAGCTGTGCCGCCGCGAGCAGCAGCTGCGCGCGCTCGGGCTGGTCGCGCCGCAGCGATCCCACCACCACACCGGCGCCACCGAGCGTCTCGTCGATGGCCCCGACCAGCACCGGATGTGGCGAGACCTCGATGAACCTGGTGAATCCGGCGGCCGCGGCCGCGGTCACCGCATCGTGGAAAGCGACTGTGCCACGCAGGTTCTCGAACCAGTACTCGGCATCCATCCGGGTGGTGTCGAGCACGCACGCGGTCACCGTCGAGTACACCGGCACCCGGCTCGCGACGGGCGTGAGCCCGGCCAGGGTCCGGGTCAGCTCGGCGCGCAGAATCTCGACGGCAGCCGAGTGTGAAGGGTAGTCCACCGGTAGCCACCGGGTCCGCACCTCGGCGTCGAGGCCGTCCACGACCCGGCGCAGTTCGGGCTCAGGGCCGGAGAGCACCACCGCGGCGGGGCCGTTGACGGCCGCGATAGCCACCCGGCCCTCGGCCAGCGCAACCGCGCAGTGTTCGCGGATCCGGTCCAGCGGCAGCGCGATCGACAGCATGGTTCCGGTGCCGCGCAGCGCGCGCAGCGCCATGCTCCGCGAGGCCACCACCCGGGCCGCGTCGGCGAGGCCGAGCGCGCCTGCGACGACCGCCGCGGCGATCTCGCCCTGCGAGTGCCCGATGACGGCGCCGGGGCGCACGCCGTGCGCCTCCCACACCGCCGCGACCGAGACCATGACGGCCCACAGCAGCGGCTGCAGCACATCGACCTGCCCCACGGTCGCCTCATCGCCGTGGGCGAGCACCTCGGTCAGCGACCACGACACCCAGGGCGCGAGCGCCGATTCGCATTCGGCGATCCGCCGGGCGAATACCGTGGAGGAGGCGAGCAGTTCGCGGCCCATGCCCAGCCACTGGCCGCCCTGCCCCGGGAATACGAAGACGGTACCGAGTTCATCCGGCACCACCGCCCCGGTGATCACGGCTGGGTGCGGCTCGCCCGCGGCCAGCGCGGCGAGGCCGGAGGTCAGCGATTCATGACTGTCACCGACGACAACGGCCCGATTCTCGAACAGCGTGCGCGTGGACGCGAGGGACCATCCGGTGTCCCGAATATCGGTGCCGGTATTCTTCCGGGCCCATTCCGACAGCGTCGACGCCTGGCCGCGCAGCGCGGCCCGCCCCCGCCCGGAGAGCAGCCACGGCACAGGCCCCTCGGCTTCGGGACGTTCGACCGGTTCCGGCGCCGGAGCATGGGGTGCGCCGGACAGCACGACGTGGCAGTTGACCCCGCCGAAGCCGAACGACGACACGCCGCCGTGAACAGGGGCGTCACCGCCGCCGAGCGCGACGGCCGAACGCGCGACCACGATGCCGGATCCGGCCAGGTCGATCGCCGGATTCGGTTTCTCGAAATTGAGGCTCGCGGGATACTTGCTGTTCGCGATACTGAGCGCCGCTTTGATGAATCCGGCTATTCCGGCGGCACCGTCGAGGTGGCCGATATTGGTTTTCACCGAGCCGACGGGCAACGGTTCGGCACGCCGCGGGAAATCCCTCGATACTGCGCCGAGAGCATCTGCTTCGACACGATCTCCGACAGCGGTTCCGGTTCCGTGCAATTCCACGAAATCGATGTCGGCGGCGGTGACCCCGGCACGCAGGCGCGCTTTCCGGATAACTTTTTCCTGACCTTCGACGCTCGGCGCCGTCAGCCCGAAAGTGGCGCCGTCGTTGTTGACGGCGCTGCCGCGAACGACGGCATAGACATGGTCACCGGCTGCGATTGCGGAATCAAGATTCTTCAAGACGACGACCCCGGCGCCTTCGCCGGGCACGAAACCGTTCGCGCGCGAATCGAAAGTGAAACATTTGTGGTCGGGTGAGATGACGCCGAGTTCGCCGAGCAGTCGGTGTCTTCGTCTGGTCAGATCGATGTTCACCCCGCCGGCGACGGCGGTGTCGGATTCGCCGGTGCGAATGCTCTCGCACGCCATGTGCACGGCCACCAGCGACGACGACTGTGCTGTGTCGACGAGCAGGCTGGGCCCGGTGAGGTCGAGGAGATACGACAGCCGATTGGCGATAACAGCCCTACTACCACCGGTTATGGCGTGATGGCCACGCCCGGCCAGGTAGTCGTCACCGGAGACGCCGAGGAAGACGCCGACCGGTTCCCGGGCCAGTTCACCGGGGGCGATACCCGCGTCCTCGAAAGCCTCCCAAGCGGTCTCCAATATCAACCGCTGCCGCGGATCCATCGCCACGGCTTCCTCGGCCGAGATACCGAAGAACTCCGGATCGAAAGTGTCGACCCGATTCAGATAACCCCCGTCCGGCAATACCGAATCGGTGGATTTGTAGAGCAGGGCACGCGAATTCGACGGTGGACCGATCCCGCTCGACGCTTTCGTCAACAAATCCCATAAAGAATCGACATCGTCGGCGCCGGGGAATCGGCAAGATATTCCGACTACAGCGATAGGGCCCGAGTCGAGCAAGATAGAAACTCCTCCACCGCTGCACACAGCCGACTGACCGCAGCAATTCCCGCAAATACTGTTTCGAACTCCCCTTTCCCACTTCGACGGTAACCCCGGTCTACGGGGCTGTCAACCGGAGAGGCAATCGTGCAGCAGACGCGAAGAACGACCTTCCGTTCCAGGTGTCACCGAGTGAGGTTTGCCTTACGGCGCGTCGAGATCGGAATTGCGAGAAATTAGCCGCATGCTTGGCCTGGCTGCGAGGTGCCCGCGCGGCGCACCCTACTGGTTGCCATCGACTCATTGCACGCCGCACTCGTTCGATTTGAAGGTGAAACGTCCTATAAATCTATATGCACAGCAATTGCACGGCGCGCACCTTTGTCGACGCCGGAGGTTTACCCGCGCGGAACGCGCGTCCGGGCCTGGGCGCCCGTGGTGGTTGCGCGGGGATGCCGATGGTTCTCGGGGCACGGCCATAGCTCACGGATTGCCGATCGCCGGGCGGAGGCAGCGATGCCCATGATCCGCAACCACGGCGATGATGCGCGCCCGGGGGCGGGAGGCCGGTGCCGGGTTGACGATGGAATGCATCAGCCGACTGCGGCGACCGGGTCGCGCTGCTGGTCGCCACCCACCGCGGCGGCACCGTCGCGGCCGTCGACCGCGCGGTGCGGCAGCTCGGGCCGCGGCTCGTCGCGGTGCATCCGCTGGGCGGGGTGGCCACCGCCGACACCTGCGCCACGCTGCCCGGCCTACACCCGCGCCGCCAATACCGGCGGGCCGTGGCCGCCCGCGGCGGTGCGCTACCAGCGCGACGGGCTCGACCTCACCGTCACCGGCAATCGCGGGGTCGGCACCGACCGACTGGTCGCCGCCGCCACCGAGCTCGCCGCCGCCCCCGCCGCGATCGACGCGCTGCTCACCCACGACGTCGACCTGGAGACCGGCGTCGACGTCATGAACACGCTCTGCGCCGAGCGCAGGCGCAGCCTCGGCGACCAGCTGGTGCTGCGGCTGGTCGTCACCCTCAATGCGGAGCTGGTCGTGCCCTGACCCCGGCCGCCGCCTCGCCGGTGGTCACGTACTGGAGGTGGCCCCGCGTCACGACGAGCCGGGTGAGCAGAACCTGGGCGAAGGCGGCCTGCAGGGCGGCGCAGCCGCGCTGGACGACGTAGACGGTGAGCAGTGCCGCGACGCCGACGAGCGTGTAGAAGATCGTCCGATTCGACGCCGTGTCCGCGCCCATCACCGCCTCGATGAAGACATCGTTGCCGTCGCCCCGCGGGATGAACCGGCCCCAGAACCAGTACGTCAACCCGCCCGACGCCATGGCCCACCAGGTGATCGGCAGGACGAAGGCGACGATCGCGATGGGCAGGTTCGCCACGGCGTGCAGCAGGTCCAGCCAGCTCTGCGGCTGCGTGATCGGGGCGGTCGTGCGGCGGAACCAGCCCGCCCCCTCCGGGGCCGGGGCGTAGCGGGGGCGGGGTGTCGCCCTGCCCGTCAGTCGCGCGAGGCGGACGCGCTCGATGTCGGCGAAGCCGCGCGCGAGCAGCAGGGTCAGTGCGAGCAAGGGGATTCCGATGAAGACGACCACCGTGCCGAGGCCTGCGGCGAACAGCGGCACGGTGACGCTGAAGGCGAGCACGGCCAGGGGCAGCCCCAGGACGGTGTGGGCGAAGTCGAGGCCGAGGCGCCGGAGAATCATGGGATCGACGCTAGGACCGGCCATGTCGCGGCGGAATCACCCCCGGGTATGGGATCGCACTGGTTCCGGAGGGTGAGGAGGCGGCGAATACCGTGCCTTCCTGACATTTCGGCAACGCCCCCTTTGCCGACAACCGAATAATCGTGCACAGTCGAGTGACTGGAGCCGTATCTTTCGGCGGAGCCCGTGCGCCGGAAGTGGATCGAAGGGGTCGTGATGGCAGGCAGAGTCGAAGTCGATCCGGAGGGGTTGCAGCGCGTCGCGAACCAGATCGGGCATCTCGGGGACCAGCTCCGCGCCCTCGCGGCGCGCGCGGAGGACGCGCTCGCGCCGGGGTCGGCCGCCTGGGGTGATGACAGGTTCGGTGCGAAATTCGCCATGGCCAGCGGGGATTCGGCCGGTTTCGCGGCGGGCGCGGACAGCACCGCGCTCAGCACCGGGAATCTGGGGGCGACGCTCGAGTCGGTCTCCGACGGGCAGGTCCAGGCCGCGGGCGCGCTGCGCAACAACGAGCAGGCGTCCGCCGACAGCTTCTGAGAGGGCGCCGGTGCCGAATCACAACGCCGAGGCGAGCACGGCCGCGCTGCTCGCCGACCTCCGCGGCCGGATGACCGCGCTCGCGCTCGCGCAGCAGCGGCGCGCCCAGCTCACCGCGACGGCGACCGCGCGGGGCAAACGGATCTCGGTGACGGTCAATGCCGACGGTGTGCCGATCGAGCTCAAGTTCTCGCCGTCCATCGACGAACTGCGGTACGAGGAGATCGCCAAGGCCGTCATCGCGGCCGCCCAGGAGGCGGCGGCCGACGTCGCCAGGCAGACCAAGGAGCTGGTGGCGCCGCTGCTGGACGAGCGCGCCCGGCTGCCGAGGATCTCCGAGCTGGTCGAGGGCATGCCGGATTTCGCGAGCGAGGTCCCGCCGCTGCCGCCCGCGCCGATCACGCCACCGAACTCGGCCGAGCGGGTCGACGCCGCCGAGCGGGCCGCGGCCGCTGCCTACAGCGACGTCGAGGACACCGGGCGGGGTTCCGGCGGGGTCACCGACTCCAGCTGGTGATCGGCGGATGCCTCTCTCCATCCCCCCGTGGCTCGAGTGGGTCGAGTGGGTCGCGGGCAGCGACTGGCCGCACGGCAACGAGGACGCCATGTGGGCGATGTCGCGCGAACTGCGCGCCATCGGCGGCGAGGTCGAGCGGCTGCTCGACGAGTTGGACGAGGCGACCCGCGCCACCATGGCGGTCTACCCGGCGGGCCAGGGCCGGGATCGGATGGCCGAGTTCCTCGGCGGCCTGCGCTCCGGGGACAGCTCGCTGCAGCAGCTCGCCGACAACTACACGGCGCTCGCGGAGTCCGCCGATCAGATGGGCGATCAACTCCAGGCCGCGAAGCTGAACGTCATCGCGGGGCTGGTGCTGCTCGCCGCCGAGCTGATGTACGCGCTCTTCCTCGGGCCGGGGGCGCCGTTCGCGCAGGCGGCCGCGATCGCGGTGGCGCAGACCGCGTTCCGCTGGCTCGGTATGCGGCTGCTCAACCTGATCCAACGCGCGGTCGCCCGGTTGATCGCCAATCAGGTCGCGCGGACCATCACGACCCGCGTGGTGTACGAGATCACCCAGGAGGCCTTCGTCGAGGCGCTGCAGGGTGCGGCGCAGGAGCTCTCGGTGCAGGCGATCCAGGTCGGCGGCGGGCACAAGGACGGCTTCGACTGGGGCCAGGTCGGGCTCAATACCGGGATCTCCGCCGTGGCGGGCGCGGCCGGTGGTGCCGGTGGCGGTTTCCTGCACCACGTGCTGCCGACCGGGATGCCGGGGGCGGTGCGGGGGGCGCTCGTCGGGGCCGGGGCCGGGGCCATCGGTGCGGGTGGAGCCTACGGGGCTACCGGGTTGTTCACCGGGAACTGGGAGTTCGATCCCCGAATGCTCACCGGCGGGGTGATCGGCGGGATGGGGCCGAGCGCGGTGTACGGGGCGCGGAATTCGTCGGATTTCTCCGGGGCGCCGATGTCGGGGGCGGATGCTCTCGGTCGGGGGACGGGGGGTGCGGACGGAAGTACCGCGGGACCGGGGAATTCGGAGTTCGGTGCGGACGGGCAGCCTGCCACCGCGGGGGACTCCGCTGCGGAATCGTCGGCGGTGGCCGGAGATTCGGCGGCGCAGGGCGGCGCCGATGGCGGCGTGGACGCCGACGCAGGCGGCCCGGGGTCGGCGCACGCCGGGGACGTCCCATCGGGGGACGCGGGTTCGGGTGCGCCGCTGGTCGAGGGCAACCGCGGAGCCCAGGTCGCGGACGGTGCTGCGGGTTCGCCCGTCGTGGCTGCCGCCGCGAGCGACGGTGCCGGTACCGGGGGCGTGCGCGAGGGTGACGGGAGCACCGGCGCACCGGTCGAGGACGGAGTACGGGACGATCCTGCCGCCGGAGTGCGGGACGGCGGCGGAGTGGAAGGCGAATCCGCCGGACAACCTGGTAGCGATACGAACGGTGATCCCGAAGGACGGCACGACGGGGCGCCCGGGGGTAGGCACGACGGTGGGACGGATCCGGGCACGAGGGGCACGGACGGCGCCGACACCGGCGTGCAGGCGGCGAACGTGGGGAGCGATCCGTCGCGCGACGGTGGCGCCGAGCCGGGCGTCGCCACGGCGGAGGGGGACTCCGGAGTGCGCGCCGACGGGACGGCGGAGAGGGACGGCGGTGGTGCCGGTCGCGCGGGCGACGGCGGTTCCCGTGCTGAGAACGGCAGTGGTTCCCCAGCGCGGGATGGCAATCCCGCCGGGGCGCTCCCCGGCGCGGCGGGCTCCGCGGGCGGGTCGGCGATCAGCGCAGCTTCTTCGTCCAGCGCGACTTCTTCGACCGGCGCAACTACTTCGACCGGCGCAACTACTTCGACCGGCGCGAATTCGTCGACCAGCGCGACTTCGTCGACCAGCGCGACTTCGTCGGTCGGCGCGAGTGGCGCTACCGGTGCGAGTTCCGCGAGCGGTCACCCAGCGAGCGCCGGGACCGGACCGCCCGCGCAAGCGAGCCCGATGCCGAAGGCCGGCCCTGCGGCCCTCGGTGCACACAGTGCGACCGGCGCGGGCCCGACGCAGGGGACCGCACCCGGCACCGGAGCACATCCCACCTCCCCGCCCTCGGCGGCATCGGAGCTTCCGCGCACCGGTCTGCCCGGCGACACCGCCGCCCCGCACGCCCGCCCGGGCGCACCGGACCTCGCCTCCCCCATCGACGCCACCTCCACCGGTCGGGAGGTCCCGCAACAGCACCCGGCCGATACCGGCCCGGAACTCGCCCCGGTCCTCCTCCCGGAAACGCAGGCACCCCGACCCCGGACCACCACAACCGTCGGCAACGGCGACGGCAGCGTCCCGCACACCACCATCGACACCCCCGCGCCCGAACGCGCACCGACACCGGGCAACTGCGGCCCCGAAGCCCTGGCGGTGGCCGCCGCCCGGACACCGCCGGGCACCGTCACCCTCCCGGACGACCCCGGCCCGGCCGGCCTCACAGCGGAAACCATGCAGCAGCACGCGGGCACCGGCTTCCGGGAGGCACCCTCGCACGACCAGGTGATCGCCGACCTCATGGCGCTCGGCGACGGCGCCACCGTCATCGTCGTCGACGAGTACCAGGGCCCGGCGAACAGCAACGGCGTCGGCGCCCACGCCTACACCCTCACCCTGGACAACGGCGTCGTCACCGTGCACGACCGGGCTGCCCTCGGCGGCACCCGCCCGCTCGCGGACTGGGCACCGGCCCACCCGGTCGCCCGCACCCTGACCCTCTCCTACGCCGCCGACGGCACCCCACTGCACCCGGTCACCGCGGACACCGCCGGACCGATGGCCAGGATCGGCGCGCCGCAGCCGTCGACCGGCGTCGTCGAGGCGGTGGGCGACGCGCACGGCTCCGCCCGGGTCGGCCCCCCGCTCGCCGACACCGACATTCCGGCGCGCGTCGTCCCCGACCTGCGGCTGGTGACGCCGGACGGCCTGATCTGGAACCCGAGGGCGAACGCCTTCGAACTCCCCGGCAGCGAGCCCCGCCGCACCATCCGGTTGGGGACCGGCCCGGTCCCGGACAACCACCGCGGCACCTACACCACCCGCCCGGACGGCACCGGCTACGACATCATCCTCTCGCCCGGCACCAGGGACGCCGACATCACGCGGACTGTGGCGAACCTGCTCGCCCAGATCCAGGCGATCGAGCACGGCACCACCCCCGGCCCGGCGGGCCGCGTCGCCGAACTCAGGGTGCTCGCCACCGAGGTGGACCGCGCCCTGGCCGACCCCACCCGGGCCGAGCAGCTGCCCGCACGCCGCGCGGCCCTGGCCGAGCTCGTCGAACACGTCGGCGACGCCGTGCACCGGGCAGCCCCGGGACTGGCACAGCGCCTCCGGCTGGAGCAGCAGGACGCACTCGCCGTCCGCCCGCAGTTCTCCCCCGCCCTCACCGACGCCGAATTCGACGCCGCCACCGCCGAGCACCTGGCCCGCCTGGAGCAGCACCTCGTCGGCGAGCACGCCCCCGCCCTGCGCGCCGCCGAACAGCTCGGGCTGCACGGCCGCATGCACGAGGAGCTGGCCCGCCGCATCTTCGACCCGGTGTTCGACCGGTCGACGGCGGCCGCCCGCAAGCCCATCCGGGCCGCGCTGGACGAACTGCTCGCCCCGATCACCCGGGCGATCAACGCCCCCGACCTCCCACCGGCCCGGCGCGCCGCCGCCATGCACGCCGCCATCGACGCACTGGCGAACTCCGAGACGGCCGCCCCCGCGCTGCGCGCCGTGCTCGATGTCGAGGCCATGCACCGCGCGGCGGACGCCTTCGCGGCGGCGCCGACCCGAATCGCCGCCGTCCTTGACCACACCACCGGAACGGTCCGCCTGGAGCAGGAGCTACCCGGCCGCCCGCGCGGCAGCGAGCTGTCCGCCACCGATCTGCTGCACCTGATCGACGACGCCAACCGCGGCGCCGTCGCCAACGGCCTCGCCGTCGACTACGTCCTGATCGTGCACGACCGGGTGGGCGACCACTCGACGCTGCAGCTCCTCCCCCGCCCGCAACCGCAGCACCGGCTGCCGCTGGAGCAGAACCTGCGGCACACCGACGGCGCCCCGTTCGAGCGGCACCCGCTGCCCTCCGCCCCGGCCGCCGCGGCGGGCGCGCACACCGTGGACGTCGGCGTCGGGCGCAGCGCCTTCGCCGCAGAGCTGACGCCGGACGCGGACCGCGGTGGCGGCGGCATCGTGATCCAGACCGAGCTCACCGGCGACTACGCCGATGCCGGGCAGCGCCGCCGGGACCTCGGCGTGCTCGACCCCGGCGCGCTGCCGGTGCCCGGCGCGGTGACGGTGTACGCGGACCTGCTCGGCGGCGGCGCGTTCCTGAACGCGGGCGACAACGGCGGCATCGGCCGGATCTTCGTCAACAATGTCAGCGCGCACCTCACCGACGCCGACTACGACGCACTCGCCCGCAGGCTGCCCGCGGCGCTGGCGCCGGGCGCCAGGATCGAGGTGCAGTGGGACATGAAGTCCGAGCAGGCGGACGGCACCGGGCACCCCGGCGACCGCGGGCACATCCGGGCCGACCTGCTGCTCGACGCGCTGCGGCGGGTACACCCGCCCGCCGTCGCGGACGCCTTCCGGATCACGGAGAGCCAGGTCTTCGGCCACCCCGGCACCGAGAACTACGCGTACTCCATCGACGCGGGGGTGCGGAATGTGATCAGCGCGGAGGCGATGGCCCGCTTCGCGCCGCCCATCCCGGACCACCGCGCGGTGATCGTCTACGAACCGGGCACGCACCGGATCACCGACATCGTGCTCCCCGGCTCCGACCGCTCGGTGGTGTACGGCCCGTTCCCGGCCGAGCACCTCGACACGCTGCACGAACAGCTTCCCGACGCCGTCGACCGGGCGGTGCGTGGCCACGGCGACCTGACCCACGAGGCGGCGGGCCCCGGCCGCTACCGCATCACCGACCCGAACGGCACCTTCGAGGTCAGGGTGGAGACGGCGCGGCTCGACTCCCCCACCGCCGCGCAGGCCTTCGCGCACCCCGGGAAGGGCGAGTACCTGGTCCAGGTCGACGAGCGGCTGCGGCCGGACCAGGTGGAGCGCTCGCTCGCGCGGGTGCTCGGCGAGACCGTGGAGTTCCGCCGCCGGTTCGCCGCGGGCGAGTTGGTGCAGCACACGCAGGGCGGCGTGCTGCGGCCCGGGCCGGCCGCCGCGGACGCCACCCTCACGGCGAACGACCGCGGCCGGGTCCAGGAGCTGCGCGTCCTGGCCGAGCAGGCGGACTGGGCGGGCGCCGACCGCTGGGAGGCGGTGCTCGTGGTCGAGGCGCTCGGGCTGCGGGACGGCACGCCGGGCAGCGGGCGGCGCAGGCAGCTCGTCCTCGAACACCTCACCGGCCCCGCCCTGGCCCGGGTCGAGCTGCTGCTCGCCGATGTCGGCAGGGCGGAGACCGCGCTGCCGCAGGCGGATCGCGCGCTGATCACGGAGGCACGGGAGGGGATCCGCACCGCCAACGCGCTCGACTTCCTGACCCTGCGATCGCACATCGCGACCACCAGGGCGCACGTGACCTTCCGGCGGCAGGCAGCGGCGGCGGGCGCCACCGTCGACCTGGTCGAGGAGGCGGACGCGCGCTGGTATCGGTGGCCGCCGCACGCCGAGGTGACCCCGGCCGCCGCGCCGCCGGACATCGGGCTGCCGACCGGCCCGGAGGCGCTGCACGAGCGGTGGTCGCGGCTCACCCCGGCCGAGCGGGACGCCTGGTACCGGACCGACCGCTTCCTCGGCAACCGCGACGGCATCCCGCACCTGGACCGCGACCACTACAACCGGCAGACCCTGGCCGCGCTGCACACCGAGACCGCGCAGCGCTTCGCCGCGGCGAAGCGGGACGGCCGGGAGGACGCGGCCGAGCAGGCGAAGCAGCGGCTGTCGGTGATCACGGACATGCTGACGCTGCTGGACGCACCCCGGCGCGACGGCCCGCCCTACCTGCTCTCCTACCTCGACGCCGAGCTGCGCTACGTCTACGCGCTCGGCGACCCGGACACCGCGCGGAACGTGGTGGTCGAGTTGGCGGGCGCCTTCCGGCGGCGCAGCGGCGTCGGCTACGCCGTGCAGACGCTGGCGCAGCTGCGCCAGGCCGCGCTCGCGGTCGACCCGGAGGCGGCCACCGCGACGCTGCTCTTCGGCGCCTACGACAACCCGAATTCGCTGGCCACCGCGTTGAGTTCGGTACCGGCAGAGGAGGGGGCGCCGACCATCCGCAGGCTGCACGAGGGGCTGCGCGCCACGCATCAGGGGCCGGTGCGGATCACCACCATCGCGCACTCCTACGGCGGCGTCGCGGGCGGCCACGCGGCCGGGCACGGCCACGCCCTCGACACCGACGCGCTGGTCTTCGTCGGCAGCTGGGGCACCGGGGTGCCGCACCTCGGCGAGCTGCGGCTGACCGGGGTCGACCCGGCGGAGCTGCCGAACCACGTCTTCGCCACCATGGCCCGCTACGACTCCATCCTGCTGATGCCGAGCACGCACGGCCCACCGCCCGCCACGCCCGCCTTCGGCGCCACGGTGTTCGAATCCGCCTCCCGGCCCAGCAACACCCTGCTCGGCTGGAACCCCGACGACCACACGGCGCCCAACTACCTCGACTCCACCCACCCCTCGTACACCGCGCTGGGGCAGATCATCAACGGGCTGGGGTATCTGCTTCGATGAGCGCGAAGGAGGAGCCATGCCCGAGGTGATCGGCGCCGCCGCGGTCCGCGCCCGGCTGCGGGAGTACCTGGCGGAGGTGCTCGGCGCCCTGCCCGCGGGCTCGGCGCTGGTGCTGCGCCACCCCGACCTGCCGAACGCCGAATTCCACGGCGGGGTCACGCTGCCCTGGAACGACAGCGATCCCGGCGATGCCACGGCGTTCGTCGACATCGCGTACTGGGTGCTCGGCCCCGACCTCGATGCCGCCGACGCCTGCTTCGATGGGGTCCTGCGCGGCTGGCGGGAGCGCGGGCTGACGCCGGTGCGCGACCGGGACGCCCGGCCGCGCACCGGTGCCGTCGCCACCCCCGACGGCTACCGGCTCGCGATCCGGCAGGGCGTGCGCGGGCACCTCAGCGTCGCGGGCTCGACCCCGCCTTTCCCCGCGGATCCCGGCGCGGCCGAACCGTTCCCGGACCGGATCGATCCCGCATGACGCCCCCCGACGAACCAGCGAGGCGGCGGCTGGAGGAGGCGGCCGAGGTGCTGCGCGCCGACCTGCTCGCGCTCGCCGCCGAACTGGCCCCTGGACATCCGCCGGGGCTCACCGTGCTCCCGGAACCGGCCGTGCTGGAGTGGCGGGAACCGCTGCGCTACCACTACCGGGCCACCCTGCACGTCCCCGCCGCGCTCCCGCGCGCCGCCGAACTCCTCGCGGCGGGCGGCTGGGAGCTCACCGGAACCGACGACGGACTGGTCGCCGAGCGCGCCGGGTTCCGGCTGCGGATCCGCTCGCACGGCCGGGACGGCCTCTCGATCGGCGGCGACACCCCCGGGTTCGTGCTCTTCCCAGCGACCGAGTGGTCCCGGCCGGAGCCGGTGGTGACGGCGGAGACGCTGCGCTCGGGGTACCTGCTCTGCTACGAGTGCGACGGGCTCGGCGCCTGCCCGGAGTGTTTCGGCCGCGGCTGGATCCTGGACGCCGGGCAGCGCCGGACCAGGTGCGTGGAGTGCCACGGCGCGCGCACCTGCCCCGTTTGCGCGGGCGCGGGGCAGCTCGCCATCGCGGAGCTGAGCAGCGCGGCGCGGGCGCAGTACCCGGCGCTGGACCGCCCCGCGGAGAGCTGAGCCGCCCGCGCCGCACTTCGCCATCGGGGCCGGTGCGATCGACAGCACCGATCGGCCGCCGATCCGCCCCTCCACCCCGGGTACGGTGCCGGTGAGAAGAAGAGCGTCGACACGCGGTGCAGCCGGCGCCGTTTGTGGCCGAATTGCCGCGTGCCTACGCTGCGAAAGTCTCGTTTTGACGATGACCAGAGCACCGTACGCACGGGTAACCGCAGATCGGGGTGCGGTTACGGCACCGTAGGGTGCACACTGGGCGCACTCGGGAGGCGCGTCCCCCTCGCCCACCGTACCGATCTCAGGAGAGGAAGGATTCGTCGAGTGTTCAGCCGCATCGCCATCGTGAACCGGGGCGAGGCCGCCATGCGCCTCATCCACGCCGTCCGGGACCTGGCCGCGGAGACGGCGGTACCCATCGAGACCGTCGCTCTGTATACCGATGTCGACCGGAACGCGACGTTCGTGCGCGAAGCCGATATCGCCTACGACCTCGGACCGGCCGCTGCCCGCCCCTACCTGGACCTCAAGGTCCTCGAGCAGGCGCTCCGCGCCACCGGGGCGGATGCCGCCTGGGTCGGCTGGGGCTTCGTGGCCGAGGACCCGGCCTTCGCCGAGCTGTGTGACCAGATCGGCATCACCTTCATCGGCCCGAACGCCGACGCCATGCGCCAACTCGGCGACAAGATCGGCGCCAAGCTGATCGCCGAGGAGGTCGGCGTCCCGGTGGCGCCGTGGAGCCGCGGCGCGGTCGACTCGGTCGAGGCGGCGATCGCCGCCGCCGAGCAGATCGGCTACCCGCTGATGCTCAAGGCGACCGCCGGTGGCGGCGGGCGCGGCATCCGGGTCATCACCAACGAGGCCGAGCTGGTCGACGCCTACGAGCGCACCAGGCAGGAGGCCGCGCGCGCCTTCGGCAGCGGCGTCGTCTTCCTGGAGCGCCTGGTCACCGGCGCCCGGCACGTCGAGGTGCAGGTCATCGCCGACGGCCAGGGCACGGCGTGGGCGCTCGGCGTGCGCGACTGCTCGGTGCAGCGGCGCAACCAGAAGATCATCGAGGAGTCGGCCTCGCCGGTGCTCTCGGCCGAGCAGGCCGCCGAGCTCAAGTCCTCGGCCGAGCGGCTCGCCGTCCGGGTGGGGTACCGGGGCGCGGCGACCGTCGAGTTCCTGTACCACCCGGGCGACCGGCTCTTCGCCTTCCTCGAGGTGAACACCCGGCTCCAGGTGGAGCACCCGATCACCGAGACCACCACCGGCTTCGACCTGGTCCGCGCGCAGCTGCACGTGGCCTCCGGCGGCAAGCTGGAGGGCACCCCGCCCGCCGAGCGCGGCCACGCCATCGAGGCGCGGCTGAACGCCGAGGACCCGGATCGCGACTTCGCGCCCGCCCCCGGCCGGATCGCCCGCCTCGACCTGCCCGCGGGCCCCGGCATCCGGGTCGACACCGGCGTCAGCGAGGGCGACACCATCCCCGCCGACTTCGACTCCATGATCGCCAAGATCATCGCCTACGGCAGCGACCGCGAGCAGGCGCTCGGCAGGCTGCGCCGGGCCATGCAGCAGACCCGCGTCGTGATCGAGGGCGGCGCCACCAACAAGAGCTTCGTACTGGACCTGCTGGCCCAGCCCGAGGTGATCGACGCCAGCGCCGACACCGGCTGGATCGACCGGGTGCGCACCGAGGGCCGCCTGGTCTCGCACCGGCACTCCACCGTCGCCGTCGCGGCCGCCGCGATCGACGCCTACGAGGAGGAGGAGCGGGTCGAGCGCGACCGGCTGCTCTCCACCGCCGCGGGCGGGCGCCCGCAGGTCCAGCACCAGAGCGGCCGCCCGCACGATCTCGAGCTGCGCGGCGTCGCCTACCGGGTGCGGGTCGCGCGGATCGGCGCGCACCGCTTCCGGGTCGGCGTCGAGGCCGGTGACGACCTGCGCACCGCCGACGTCGATCTGGAGCGCTTCGACCACCACACCGGCCAGATCGTGGTCAACGGCACCCGCTACCGGCTCACCACCGGCACGCACGGCCCCGTGCACCTGGTCGACGTCGACGGCGTCACGCACCGGATCAGCCGGGCCGAGGGCGGCATCGTCCGCTCCCCCGCGCCCGCGCTGGTCGTCGCGACCCCGCTGCAGGTCGGCGACGAGGTCGAGGCGGGCGCCCCGGTGCTGGTGCTGGAGTCCATGAAGATGGAGACGGTGCTGCGCGCGCCGTTCCGGGCCCGGCTCAAGGAGTCATCGGTCAGCGTCGGCACCCAGGTCGAGACCGGCGCGCCGCTGCTGCGGCTGGAGCCGCTCGCCGAGGAGGGCGACGAGGCCGAGGCCGTCGAGGAGCAGACCGTCGAGCTCGACCTGCCCGCGCAGCCGGTCCCGGCCGCGCCGCACGAGCGGGTCGGCCGCGGGCTGCAGGATCTGCGCAGCCTGCTGCTCGGCTTCGACGTCGACCCGCACGACGACCGCCGCGTGCTCGCCGAGTACCTCACCGCCCGCCGCGCCGCGGTCGCCGACAACCGGCGCCCGCTGTCGGAGGAGGTCGAGCTCATCGACGTCTTCGCCGACATCGCCGAGCTCGGGCACAACCGGTCCTGGGAGGAGGACGGCGGCGGGCACAGCCACGTGCACAGCGCCCGCGAGTACTTCCACACCTACATGCAGAGCCTGGACGTCGAGCGCGCCGGGCTGCCCGAGCCGTACCGGGTCAAGCTGGCCAAGGCGCTCGGCCACTACGGCGTCGCCGAGCTGGACCGCACGCCGGACCTGGAGGCCGCGGTCTTCCGCATCTTCCTGGCCCAGCAGCGCCCGGCCGACACCGTCGAGGTGGTCACCGCGCTGCTGCGCGAGTGGCTGGCCGAGCCCACCCCGGAGCGCGCGCTGCGCGAGCCGGTCGGGCTGGCGCTGGAGCGGCTGGTCGGCGCCACCCAGGTGCGCTTCCCGGTCATCGCCGACCTGGCCCGCGGCCTGGTCTACTCCTGGTACGGCCAGCCGCTGCTGCGCCGCAACCGCGCCGAGGTCTACACCGAGGTGCGCAAGCACCTGCGGCACCTGGACGCCGACCCGGCCGCCGCCGACCGCGCCGACCGGATCGCCGAGATGGTGCGCAGCACCGAGCCGCTGGTCCGGCTGCTCGGCCAGCGGCTGGTCCGCGGCGATCTGGACAACACCGTCATGCTCGAGGTGCTGACCAGGCGCTACTACGGCAACAAGGGGCTCACCGGGGTCCGCACCGAGCAGGCGGGCGGCAGCACCTTCGTGGTCGCCGAGCGCAAGGGGCTCAGCCTGGTCTCGGCGGCGGTGCGGTTCGACGCGCTGGACGCCGCGCTGGCCGGGCTCACCGAGCTCGCGGGCGGCGCCGCCTCCATCGAGGCCGACGTCTACCTGAGCTGGGAGGGGCAGCCGGAGGACTTCGACGCCACCGCCGCCGTCCTGCAGGACGTGCTCTCCCGGCGGGCGCTGCCGAACCAGGTGCACCGGATCACCCTCACCGTCGCGGGCAGCGGCGGTGCGGTCATGCACCACCACTTCACGTTCCGCCCGTCGGCCACCGGCATGACCGAGGAACGGCTCATCCGCGGCCTGCACCCTTACATCGCGCAGCGCATGCAGATGACCAGGCTGCGCAAGTTCGACCTGACCCGCCAGCCCTCCTCCGACGAGGAGGTGTACCTGTTCCGCTGCGTGGCCAAGGAGAACCCGGCCGACGAGCGGCTGGTCGCCTTCACCCAGGTGCGCGACCTCACCGCGCTGCGCGACCACGACGGCAGGCTGCTCGCGCTGCCCACCGTGGAGAACACCGTGGCCGCCTGCCTGGACTCGATCCGCAGGGCGCACGCGCTGCGCCGTTCGGCGTCGAAGTTCAACACCAACCGGATCGTCATGTACATCTGGCCGCCGGTCGACCTGACCAGGGCCGAGTTCGACACCATCGTCGAGCGCATCCAGCCCACCGCGGCGGGCGCCGGGATCGAGGAGATCCTGGTCATCGCGCGGCACCGGTCGGCGAAGACCGGCGAGCTGGTCAAGGTCGCGGTGCAGATCGGCTTCGACCAGACCGGCACCACCGTCAGCATCGGCGAGCGCACCGACGAGGCGGTCGAGCCGCTGGACGAGTACCGGCAGAAGGTGCTGCGCGCCGCGAGCCGCAACACCGTCTACCCGTACGAGCTCACCGGGCTGCTCGGCGAGTTCGCCGAGTACGACCTGGACGCCGCGCACGCGCTGGTCCCGGTCGAGCGCCCGAAGGGCCGCAACAGGGCCGCCATCGTGGCGGGCGTGGTCAGCACCAGGACCGAGCAGCACCCGGACGGCGTGACCCGCGTGGTCCTGCTCGGCGACCCGACCAAGTCGCTGGGTGCGCTCTCCGAGCCGGAGTGCCGCCGGGTGATCGCGGCGCTGGACCTGGCCGAGCAGCTGCGGGTGCCGCTGGAGTGGTACGCGCTCTCCTCCGGCGCGCGGATCTCGATGGACTCCGGCACCGAGAACATGGACTGGGTGGCGGCCGCGCTCAAGCGGATCGTCGAGTTCACCCAGGACGGCGGCGAGATCAACATCGTGGTCGCGGGCATCAACGTCGGCGCGCAGCCGTACTGGAACGCCGAGGCCACGATGCTCATGCACACCAAGGGCGTGCTGATCATGACGCCGGACTCGGCCATGGTGCTCACCGGCAAGCAGTCGCTGGACTTCTCCGGCGGCGTCTCGGCCGAGGACAACTTCGGCATCGGCGGCTACGACCGGGTCATGGGCCCGAACGGCCAGGCGCAGTACTGGGCGCCGAACCTGACCGCCGCCCGCGACATCCTGATGGCGCACTACGAGCACACCTACATCGCGCCGGGCGAGCAGTCCCCGCGGCGGGTGCCGACGACCGACCCGATCGGCCGCGACATCTCCGATTTCCCGCACACCGCGGCGGACAGCGACTTCGCGACCGTCGGCGAGATCTTCTCGGCGGCCAAGAACCCGGATCGCAAGAAGCCGTTCGACATCCGCACCGTCATGCGGGCCCTCGCCGACCAGGACCACGAGGTGCTGGAGCGCTGGGCGGGCATGGCCGACGCCGAGACCTCGGTGGTGCAGGACGCGCGGATCGGCGGCATCCCGGTGTGCCTGATCGGCATCGAGTCGCACGGCGTGCCGCGGCGCGGCTTCCCGTCCACCGACGGGCCGGACACCTACACCGCGGGCACGCTGTTCCCGCGGTCGTCCAAGAAGACCGCGCGGGCGATCAACGCGGCCAGCGGCAACCGGCCGCTGGTGGTGCTGGCCAACCTCTCCGGCTTCGACGGCTCCCCGGAGTCCATGCGCAAGCTGCAGCTGGAGTACGGCGCCGAGATCGGCAGGGCCATCGTCAACTTCGACGGCCCGATCGTCTTCACCGTGATCTCCCGTTACCACGGCGGCGCGTTCGTGGTGTTCTCCAAGACGCTGAACCCGAACATGACGGTGCTGGCGCTGGAGGGCTCCTTCGCCTCCGTGCTCGGCGGCGCCCCCGCCGCGGCGGTGGTGTTCTCGCACGAGGTGAACAAGCGCACCGCCGCCGATTCCCGGGTGCGCGAGCGCGAGGAGCAGCTCGGCGCGCTCGCGGGCACCGAGCGCGCCGCGCTCGCCGCCGAGCTGGACGAGACCCGCTCCTCGGTGCGCGCCGAGAAGCTGGGTGAGGTGGCCTCGGAGTTCGACGGGGTGCACAGCATCCAGCGCGCGGTGCAGGTCGGCTCGGTCGACGCCATCATCTCCGCCGCCGAGCTGCGGCCGAAGATCATCGAGGCGATCGAGGCCAAGCTGAACGGCTGACCCGCCGACGCCGAGGGCCGCCCGCTGACTCCAGCGGGCGGCCCTCGGTCGTTCTCAGGCCCGGCCGAAGACCAGGGCCGTGTTGTGCCCGCCGAACCCGAACGAGTTGTTCACCGCGTAGTCGAAGCGGCCGCGGCGCGGCGCGCCCGCGACGACGTCCAGGTCGATCGCCGGGTCCTGGTGCTCCAGGTTCAGCGTCGGCGGGATGATCTCGTCGCGCAGGCTGAACACGGTCAGCACCGACTCCAGGGCGCCGGAGGCGCCGATCGAGTGGCCGAGCGCCGATTTCGGCGCGTACACCGCGGGGTGCGTGCCCACCGCGCGCGCGATCGCCGCCGCCTCCGCGGTGTCCCCGATCGGGGTAGCGGTGGCGTGCGCGTTCACGTGCCCGATGTCGGACCCGGCGAGCCCGGCCCGGCGCAGCGCCCTGGTGATGGCGCGCGCCGCGCCCGCGCCCTCCGGGTCGGGGGCGACCAGGTGGAAGCCGTCCGAGGTGACGCCCGCACCGAGCAGCCGCGCCAGGATCGTGGCCCCGCGCGCGCGGGCGTGCGCCTCGGTCTCCAGGACCAGCAGCGCCCCGGCCTCGCCGAAGACGAAACCGTCCCGGTCGGCGTCGAACGGCCGGGAGGCCGCCGCCGGGTCGTCGTTGCGGGTGCTCATGGCCCGCATCATGGAGAAGGCCGCGATCGGCACCGGGTCGATGTACCCCTCGACGCCGCCGGTGACGACGATGTCGGCATCGCCCATGGCGATCATCTGCCAGGCGTTGGCGATCGCCTCCGACCCGGACGAGCAGGCCGACACCGGCGTCACCACCCCCGCCCGCGCCTTCAGCTCCAGCCCGACCACCGCGGACGGCCCGTTCGGCATCATCATCTGCACCGCCAGCGGCGAGACCTTGCGATACCCGTGCTGCTCCAGCGCGTCCCGCGCGGCGACCACCGCGTCGCCGCCGCCCTGCCCCGTGCCGATGGCCACCGCCAGCCGGTCGAGATCCACCTCGGGGCTGCCCGCGGCCGCCCACACCTGCCTGCCGAGCACCGTCGCCAGCTGCTCCACGTAGGCCAGCCTGCGCAGCTCCACCCGGGAGAGCTGGGTCTCCGGCGGCACCTTGAGCGAACCGCCGATCCGCACCGGCAGCTCGTGCTCGGCCAGCCACGGCCGGTCCAGCTCGGTGATCCCGGATTCGCCCGCGAGCAGCCTGCTCCAGGTCTCGTCCGCGGTGCCCGCCAGCGAGGTCGTCGCCGCCACCGCGGTGACGACCACGTCCGGCCAGCTGCCGTCCGCGGCGAACGGATTGCGTACCGTCACAGTCAACTCCCCTTCTCCCACCCGACCCCCGCCACCCTACGGACGCCCACGCGCGGCGCGCACCCTCCGCGCACCGGTCGGCGCATCCGGTATGCGGCGGAGTTCTAGGGTGGGGCGATGCGCATCTTCCTCGCCGGGGCCACCGGCGTGCTCGGCATCCGGCTGCTCCCGCTGCTGATCGCGGCCGGGCACGAGGTCGCAGGCACCACCCGGTCGGCGGCGCGCACCGCGCCGATCGCGGCGGCGGGTGCCGAGCCGGTGGTGGTCGACGTCTACGACGCGGCCGCGCTCGCCGCCGCGGTCGCCGGGTTCCACCCGGACCTGGTGCTACACCAGCTCACCGACCTGCCGGACGCCGCCGCCGACCTCCCGGCGAGCGCGGCGGCCAACGACCGGATGCGCACCGAGGGCACCGCCAATCTGGTTGCCGCCGCGGGGCAGGCCCGGGTTATGGCCCAGAGCATCGCCTGGACCCCGGCGGGGCGGGCGGCGGTGATCGCCGGGCACGAGCGGGCGGTGCTCGAGGCCGGCGGCGTGGTGCTGCGGTACGGGCAGCTCTACGGGCCGGGCACCTACTACGAGGCCGAGCCGCCCGCGCACCCGCGGATCCACGTGGACGAGGCCGCGGCGCGCACCGCCGCGCTGCTCGCCGCCCCGTCCGGGATCGTGCTGCTCACCGAGGTCAGTTGACCTCGTAGGGCTTGCCGAGGGTGGTGACCGAGTCGCCGGTGTCGCTGACCACGGTCACGTACGGCTGCACGGTCGCGGTGCCGATCACGCCGGTGACGGTGCCGACCGAGTTGGTGAGCCGGACGCTCCCCTCGCTGCCGGTGATCCGCCCGCTGACCGCCTCGATCTGCCGCACGCCCGGACCGAAGCCGGTCTCGATCTCACCGGTGACGGTCGGGACCAGGTCGACGTCGAGCTTGGGGCCGGGGATGCCGTTGTCGGTCTCGATGCCGACCCGCGGCGAGGTGTAGCCGAAGCGGATCCGGCCGTCGACGGTGGCCGGGAAGCCGACCAGGTACCCGATCTTGATGGTGCCCGCGAACTCGTCGGCCGCGTCGCCCTCGACGGTGAACTCGGCGGTCACGTCGTGGAACCACTGCCGGGTGAGCGGGTTGCGGTCCAGCGGCGGCACCCCGCGGATGACGGTGTCGGCCTGGATGGCGCTGATCGTGCGGTCCTTGCCGTCGATCACCCGGTCGGTGCTGTCCACCTCGGCCGAGGCGGTGCCCGCCCCGAAGGTCATGGCCAGCGCCGCGGCGGTGCCCGCGGCGAGCAGCCCGGCCCGGTGGGTGGAGTTCGCGGTGACTCGTGTCATGAGTTGTCGTATCCGTTCTTCGTCGTGCGCGGTGCGGTGACCGAGGCGGCAGCGCCGAGCCGGCTTGCCCGGAGTTCGCGGAGTGCGATCACCACAGGCAGCGTGCCGAAATCCGGCCGTCCGCGCACGCCGCACCGGCCCGAACGGGGCTCGGAAACGGTGCGCGCGACCACGCGGTGCGCCGGGCGATCACCCTTCCACAGGAGCGGAACCCGCGCTCGCCGGGTGATTGCCGAACGCTTTCGTTCACCCAGGTCGGGCCCGCCGGGCCGGCGTAAGGAGTAAATCGGAGACCCGTGTTTCAGATCATGGGGGCGGGGTCTGCGTTTCCGGGCCGAGCCGGTGCGGTGTGAGCCGGGCCACGGTGTGACGGCGGTCTATGTTCCGGCCACCGCCCAGAAGTCGGCGTAGCGTCCGCCGAGCCGCAGCAACTCGTCGTGGCTGCCCTGCTCCGCGATCCGGCCGCCGTCGAGGAACACGATGTGGTCGGCCGTGCGCACGGTGTCGAGCCGGTGCGCCACCGTCACCACGGTGCGCCCCGCCGCCAAGCGTTCGATGCCCGCGTGCACGGCGGACTCGTTCTCCGCGTCGAGCGCCGCGGACACCTCGTCGAGCAGCACGACGGGGGCGTCCTTCAGCAGGGCGCGCGCGATGGAGACGCGCTGCCGCTCGCCGCCGGAGAGCCGGGCGCCGCCCGGGCCGACCCGGGTCGACCAGCCGCCGGGCAGCCGCGCCACCACCGCGTCGACCCTGGCCGCGCGGGCGGCGGCCCGCACCTCGGCGTCGGTGGCGCCGGGGCGGCCGACCCGCACGTTCTGCTCCAGCGTGCCGTCGAACAGGTACACGTCCTGGAAGACGACGGCGAACTGCGCGGCCAGCGTCTCCGCGGCAACGTCGCGCAGATCCGCCCCGCCGATCCGGATCGCGCCCGCGTCGACGTCGTGGAAGCGGGCCAGCAGGTGCAGCAGCGTGCTCTTGCCCGCTCCGGACGGGCCGACGATCGCGAGCCGCCCGCCCTGCGGGACGGTGAGCGAGACGTCGTCCAGCACGGTGTGCCCGTCGTACCGGAAGGTGACGTGCTCGACGGCGAGCGCGTGCCCGGCCGGGGTGCGCGGCCGGGCGGGCTCCGGCAGCGGCGGCGTGCGCAGCACGGCGTCGAGCGCGTTCAGCACGGTGCGGGCGCCGCGCAGCTTGCTGCCGAGTTCGGCGAGCGAGAGCAGCGGCTCCGCGCAGCGGGCGGCGAGCACCAGCGCCACCAGCAGGTCGGCCGCGCCGAGCGTGCCGTCGAGGGCGAGGTGGACGCCGAGGGCGAGCAGCGCGGTGAAGACGGCCTGCACGGCGAGCGCCGTCCCTGCGACGGCGGGCAGCGCGGCCCCGGCTGCCCGGCGCCCGCCCGCGGCGATCTCGCGCAGCGCGGCGTCGAGCAGGTCGAAACCCGCGCCGGTGCGGCCCGCGGTGCGCAGGATCGGTTGCGCGTGCAGATATTCGGCGATCCGGTCGGCGGCGGCCTGGTCGCGCGCGAGGCGCTCGGCGTCGGCGGCGGTCTCGGCGCGATCGGTGCCGATCCGCACCGCGGCGAGCAGCGGGGCGGCGGCCGCGGCGGCGAGCCCGAGCCGCCAGTCGACGACGGCGAGGGTCACCAGGACGGTCAGCGGGGTGACGATCGCGAAGACCAGCGGCCCGAGCAGGTGGGCGACCACGCTCATCGCCTGCAGCACACCGGGACCGGCCAGCACCGACACCTCGCCGACCCGGCCGCGGCCGTACCAGCCCAGCGGCAGTCGGGCGAGGTGGTCACCGAAGCGGTGGTACAGGCCGCGCAGCATGGTGGCGCCGACCTTGAATCCGGAGAGGTCCGCGGCGTACCGCAGCACCGCGTACCCGGCGACCGCGGCGGCGAGGGCGAGCACCCACGGCCCGGCATCGCCGGGCCGGTCGCCGAACAGCGCCCGCAGCAGCGGGACCAGCAGCGCGCAGACGGCGCCCTCCGCGACCGCGGCGAGCAGCACCAGGGCGAGGGTGCGGCGCAGCGGCCCGGCGTAGCCGGGGCCGAGCACCCGGAGCAGGGTTCGGATCATCGGAGCTCCTCCACGGCAACGGCTTCGAGGGTGTCGCGGGACGCGATGCGCCCGTCCGCCAGCGCGACGACGGTGTCCGCCGCGGCCACGGTCTCCGGCCGGTGCGCGATCACCAGGACGGTGCGCGCCCCCGACCTTGCCGCCAGCACGTCCCGCACGGCCCGCTCGGTGCGCGGGTCGGCGAAGGCGGTCGCCTCGTCGAGCACCAGCACCGGAGCATCGGCGAGCAGGGCGCGGGCGAGCGCGAGCCGCTGCGCCTCCCCGCCGGAGAGCTGCGCCTCCGCGCCGAGCACGGTGTCGTAGCCGCGCGGCAGCGCCAGGATCCGCCGGTGCAGCCGGGCCGCCGCGGCGGCCCGCTCGATCGCGGCGCGGGAGGCGTCCGGCACGGCGAGCGCGATGTTCTCGGCCACCGAGGCGCGCAGCACGCGCACGTCCTGGAAGACGAAGGACACCCGCCGGTACAGCTCGGCGCTGCCGAGGTCGCGCAGCCCGACGCCGCCGAGGGTGATGGTCCCGGCGGTGGGCTCGAGGAAGCGCGCGAGCAGCTGCACCAGCGTCGATTTGCCGCTGCCCGATGGACCGGTGACGGCGGTGACGGTCCCGGGCTCCAGCACCAGGTCGACGCCGCGCAGCACCTCGTGCTCCGGTTCGTAGCCGAACCGGACGCCGCGCAGCTCGATCCGGTTGTCCGCGGGCAGGCTCGACCGGTCCGGCTCGGGCAGCGGCGGCACCGCGAGCACCGCCCTGATCCGGTCCAGCGCGCGGCCCGCGGCGGTCAGGTCATCGAAGCCGTGCCCGAGCGCGGCGACCGGCGCGGTGAGCCCGATCCCGAGCAGCAGGAACGGCAGGATGTCGGCCGGTGCCATGCTGCCGTTCGCGACGAACGCGGCCCCGCCCGCCAGCACGGTCAGCAGCACCACCGGCGGCGCCAGCGCCAGCTGCATCCCGGCGGCGACGGCGGCGACGGCGCGCACCCAGCGCAGGAAGACCGCGACGAAGGCGTCGGCGGCGTCGGTGAACCGGCGGTGCGCACGCCCGGCGCCGCCGAAGGTCTTGACCACGGCGATGCCGCGCACGAACTCGACCACGGCGTCGGCGATCCGCCCGAGCGCGGCGTCGAATTCGGCCTGCTCGCGGGTGCGGGCGGGGGTCATCAGCAGCGGCACCAGCGCGACCGCGGCGAACACCGGGATCAGGGTGATCAGGGTGAGGCGCCAGTCCACCGCGAACAGGTAGCTCAGCGAGATCAGCGGAACCACGAAGGCGGAGACCAGTTCGGCGGGCGCGTGCGCGGTGACCGGGTGCAGCGCGGCCACGTCCGGGCCGACCACCTGCGCGGGTTCGTTCGAACGCCGGTCGGCGAACCAGCCGAGCGGCACCCGGCCCAGGTGGACGGCGAGCGCGCGGCGCAGCTCCAGCTGCACGCGGAGGTCGAGCAGGTGGGCAACGGCCGACGACGCGGCGGTGGCGGCGAGCCGCACCAGGAGTCCGGCCGCGCCGAGCAGGACGAGCGATCGGAGGTGCCCGGCGTCGGCGGGGCCGGGAGCGAGCAGCGCGCGGCCGATCTCGGCCACCGCGAGCAGCGGCGCCAGCCCGGCCACCGCGGCGACGATCCGGAGCAGCACCACCGCGGCGAAGGCCGGGAGGTGTGGGCGCAGGACGAGCTCCGGGCTGCCCGCCGCGGCGACGGTCACCCCGCCACCGCCCGGCGCAGCGCGGCCGCGAGTTCGGCGTTCTGCCGCTGCGACACCTCGGCGGAGAGGATCGCCTGCGATCCGTGGAAGGTGCCGGGGTACTGGTGCAGCTCGACCGGCACCCCGGCCCGAAGCAGCCGCGCCGCGTAGTCGATGTCCTCGTCCCGGTTCGGGCAGAACTCGGCGGTGGCGATGTAGGCGGGCGGCAGGCCCGCGAGCTCGGTGGCGCGGGCGGGCGCGGCGTAGGCGGTAGCGGTGGCGCCGCCCAGGTAGTGGCTCCACATCTGGGCGATCTTGGCCCTGGTCACGAACGGGGTGTCGGTGAAGGTCCGCGCCGACCACGTCTGCTGCCGGTCGTCGAGCCCCGGCTGGTTGAGCAGCTGGAAGCAGGGGGCGGGGCCGCCCTCGTCCCGCGCCCGCAGTGCCGCGGCGGCCGCGATCCCGGCGCCGGAGCTGTGCCCGCCGATCGCGATGCGGCCCGGGTCGACGCCGAGTTCGGCGGCGTTCGCCGCGGCCCAGTTCAGCACCAGGCGCACGTCGTCGTGGGCGGCCGGGAAGGGATGCTCCGGCGCGAGCCGGTAGGCCACCGAGATCACCAGCGCGCCGGAGTCGGCGGAAAGCCGGGTGGCCCACGGGTGTTCGGTGTCCAGGTCGCCCATGACGAAGCCGCCCCCGTGCAGCCAGACGATGGCGCCGCGGGCATCCCGCGGGCGGTAGAGCCGCACCGGCACCGACGGGTCGCCCGGCACCGCGCGGTCCTCGATCACCATGTCGGCGGGCGGCTCGACCGGGATCGCGGCGGCGAGCGCGGCGAGCTGGGCCCGCGCGGTGGCCGGATCGCTCAGGTCGGAGGGTGGGAAGAGCGGGAGGAAGGGTTCCAGTTCGGGGTCCATGCATTCATGGTCGCGGCCGGAGGGCCGCGGAACAGCCGCCATCCGTCGCGCGCTCCCGGCCGCGCGGGCGACGATCGGCGCCTACAGTCGATTCATGGACGCTCTCGTCGTCCGGCTGTCCCAGCTGGATGTGGAAGCGGCGGGCGCGCTGCGGGTGGTGCAGTTCTACGACACGCTCATGCGCCGCCGCGTCGACCTGCCCGCGCTGGCCCGCGCCTCCGCCGGGCTGGCCGGGTGCGCGGCGGGGATCCTGTTGCACGGCACCGGCCGGACCACCCGGTTCGGCGCCGACGGGCGCGAGGCGAGCGGCACCGAGCAGCCGCGCTCCACCGCGGTTCCGGTCGTCCTGGACGGGGAGGAGATCGGCGCGGTCTGGCTGGAGCGCCCCGGCCCGCCGCGCCCGCTGGACGAGCTGCTGCTCGACCGGCTCGCCATCGCCGTCGCCGCCGTGGTCGAGCGGTACGGCCCGGCCCGCACCACCATGGCCGACCCCGCCCTGGTCGAGCTGGTCGTGAGCGCGAGCACCGAGGACGCCGCCAGGGAGCGCGCGCTGCGGCTGCTCGGCTTCGCCCCGGACACGCGCCTGCACGTCGTCGCGGTGCGTTCCGAGCGCCCGCTGGACCGGCTGGCGGCGCTGCTGTGCCCGGGGCGCCCGGCGAAGGCGGCGCCGGTCGGCGGGGTCGGGGTGGTGCTGGCGGCGGCCGTCGACCCGGCGGCGCTCCCCGCTGACGTGCGAGCGGGCGTCGGCGCCGCCGCGGCGCCGGACCGCTGCTGGCGGGAGGCCGGGGTCGCGCTGCGGTTCGCGACCGCGGGGCGGCCGGTGGTGCGGTACGCCGACCTCGGCGCGGTCGCGCTGCTCGCCGAGATCGCCCCGGAGCGGCTGCGCGCCAACCCCGACGTCGCCGCCGTCGCCCTGCTCGCGACCACCCCCGCCGACCTGGAGACCCTCGACGCCTACTGCCGCACCGGCTCGGTGCGCCGGGCCGCCGAGCTGCTGCACCTGCACCACAGCAGCGTCGCGCGCCGGGTCGAGCAGCTCGGGGCCGCCGTCGGCATCCGGCTCACCGACCCGGACGGCCTGCTCCGGGCCCGCATGGCGCTCGCGGCGTGGCGGTTGCTCGACGGCTGACCGGCGCGGCGCGCCGTCGCGGGTGGCGATCGAGCCCGCGATCTCGCCGGGTGGAACCGGCCCGCTCCCAAACCATCCGGTTCACCGTAAGGTGGTCGGGGTGGTATCGACCGAGGTCTCCGAGCTGGTGCGCTCGATCATGGAGTCGTATCTGCTCGGTGCCGAGCGCCGCTTCACCAGGGCGGAGGTGGCCGAGCAGGCGGGGGTGACGCCGGAGACGTCGCGCAAGCTCTGGAGCGCGCTCGGCTTCCCGGCGGGCTCGGACGACGAGGTGGAGTACACCGGGCTGGACGTGGCCGCCGTCCGGCTGTTCCGCGACCTGACGGTGTTCCAGTCGGCCGACCCCAGGGTGGTGGCGGCGGCGGCCCGCACGCTCGGGCAGAGCATGGCCAGGCTCACCGAGTGGCAGGCCGACCTGGTCGCCACCGAGATCCTGGCCAGGGCCGCGCGCACGGACGGCGAGCCGGACGAATCCCTGCGCACGGCAACCGAATCCACCCTGGATGCCTTCGAGGAGCTGCAGCGCTACACCTGGCGCAGGCACCTGGCCGCCGCGGTCACCCGCTCGCTGGACGGCAGCGCGGGCGCGGACCACATCCGCACGCTCGCGGTCGGTTTCGCCGACATGGTCGGCTACACCCGGCTCACCCGCCACCTGCATCCGGACGAATTGTCCACGCTGCTGGAGGCTTTCGAGTCGACCACCGCCGCGGCGGTCACCGACAACGGCGGCTGGGTGATCAAGAACGTGGGCGACGAGGTCATGTTCGCCGCCGAGACGGTGCTGGAGGCGGCGCGGATCGCGGTGGCGATGCAGGAGTCGACCATGATGGTCGGCGGCACCCCGGACCTCCGGGTGGCCATCGCCTACGGGCCGGTGCTGCAGCGCTTCGGCGACCTCTACGGCTCGACGGTGAACGCCGCCGCCCGGCTCACCGGCGTCGCCCGCCCCGGCACCACCCTGCTCGACGACGCCGCGGCCGCCGAGCTGGACGGCGAGCCGGAGTTCCGCACGCAGAACCTGCGCAGCGTCCGGGTGCGCGACTTCGACCGGCTGCGCCCGCACGTGCTGCACCCGGGTCAGCCGTGAACGGGGACCACCCGGCTCACCCGCAGGCACTGCCGCACCCCGAACACCCCGAGCATCGCTCGCGCGCCGCGCGGTAGCAGCGCGCGCACCTCGGCGGTCTCGACCAGCTCCGGCCGGTCCACCGCGATCCGCTCGCCGCGGACGCCGACGGTCGCCGACCCGGCGGCGAACACATTACGCAGCCAGTCCGCGGTGGTGCCGTAGGGCAGCGCGATCAGGAAGTCGTCACCGGCGGGCACGACATCCACCGGCGTGGCGTACTCGCGCCCGGACTTTCGGCCGACGTGCACGATCAGCGCGGTGTGCGAGCTCTCGCTGCCCGCCGTGCCGACGACCCTGCGGTTGGTGACCCGCTTGTTGAGCTGCCGCACCCCCTTCACCACCGGCGGGATCTGCCAGCGCAGCCCCGCCCACAGCACCGCGAGCAGCAGCACCACCACCGCCACCAGCGCGAGCACGACGACGAGCACGACCTTCATGGTTCCTCCAGGATCGGACTTACATCGTAAGTATCGTAGGCTTACACCGTAAGTACCGTCAATCCCGAGGTGTCGATGCCCCCACGCACACCGCTCACCCGCGAGCACGTCCTGCGCACCGCCGTCGCCTTCGCCGACGAGCACGGCATCGGTTCGCTGACCATGCGCAGGCTCGGCACCCTGCTCGGCGTCGAGGCGATGTCGCTCTACAACCACGTGCGCGGCAAGAGCGACCTGCTGGACGGCATGGTCGACCTGGTCTTCGCCGAGATCGAGCTGCCGAGCGCGGACGAGGACTGGCAGGACGCCATGCGCAGGCGGGCCCGCTCGGCGCGGGCGACCCTGGCCGGGCACCGCTGGGCGGTGGGGCTGATGGAGTCGCGGGCGACGCCGGGCCAGGCCACGCTGCGGCACCACGACGCGGTCATCGGCTGCCTGCGCCGCGCCGGTTTCTCGCTGGAGCTGACCGCGCACGCGTATTCGGTACTGGACAGCTACGTCTACGGCTTCGCGCTGCAGGAGGCCGGGCTGCCCTTCGACGGCCCGGACGAGACCGCCGCGGTGGCGGGCCGGATCATGGATGCCGTGCCGACCGGGGACTACCCCTATTTCGCCGAGCTCGCCAAGCACCACGTGCTGCGCGCGGGGTACGACCACGGCGACGAGTTCGACTACGGCCTGGAGCTCATCCTGGACGGTATACGAAGCCGCGCAGTGCCGTGAGCGAACACGCGCATGATCGAAAACGCTTGACTGCGAATGATTTCCCCACAGTTGCTCCGGTGCGGCCGGATGGCGCGGCACGGTCTGTCAGGATGGACGGATGAACGTGGTGGCGAGGAACCGGGTGGCGGTTTCCGGGCGCACCGGCGCCCCGGTGGTGGTGCTGGCGCACGGCTTCGGCTGCGACCAGAACATGTGGCGGCTGGTGGCCCCGCTGCTGGAGCCGGAGTTCACCGTGGTGAAGTTCGACCACGTCGGCGCGGGCGGTTCCGACCTCTCCGCGTGGAGCGCCGAGCGCTACGGCGAGATGCGCGGCTACGCCGAGGACGTGCTCCAGGTGTGCCGCGAGATCGGGCCCGGTCCGGTGGTCTTCGTCGGACACTCGGTGGCCGCCTCCATGGGCGTGCTGGCCGCCGCCGAGGCGCCGGAGCTGTTCGCCGGACTGGTGCTGCTCGCCCCGAGCCCGTGCTTCCTCGACGATCCGGCCACCGGGTACCGCGGCGGCTTCAGCGCCGCCGACATCGACGAGCTGCTGGAATCGCTGGACGCCAACTACCTGGGGTGGTCCGGCGCGGCCGCCCCGATGATCATGGGCAACCCGGACCGGCCGGAGCTCGCCGCCGAGCTGGAGGGCCACTTCTGCCGCACCGACCCGGCCATCGCGAGCGTCTTCGCCCGGGTCACCTTCCTCTCCGACAACCGGGGCGACCTGGCCGCGGTGCGGGTGCCGACGCTGGTGGTGCAGTGCAGGAACGACGCCATCGCCCCGCCCGAGGTCGGGGCCTTCGTGCACGCCGAGATCGCGGGCAGCACGCTGGTCACGCTGAACGCCACCGGGCACTGCCCGCAGCTGGCCGCGCCGGAGGAGACGGCGGCGGCCATCCGCGCCTTCGTGCACCGGGTGACCGGGCCGGGGGGCGAGCCGTCGTGATCGACGCCGCCGGCGAGTCCGGTGCCCGCCCCACGCGGGACGCCGCGGACGCGGCGGAGTTCTCCGCGCTGCTGGAGGACAGCACCGAGGACCTGTACGAGAACGCACCGTGCGGCTACCTCTCCACGCTGCTGGACGGGCAGATCGCCAAGGTCAACACGACGCTGCTGGACTGGCTCGGCTACGACCGCGCGGAGCTGGTCGGGCGGCGGCACTTCAACGACCTGCTGACCGTCGGCGGGCGGCTCTACCACGAAACCCACTTCGCACCGCTGCTCCGGATGCGGGGCGAGGTCTCCGGCATCGCGCTGGAGCTGCGCACCGCCGACGGCGGGCGGCTGCCGGTGCTGCTCAGCTCGGTGGTGAAGTCGGGGGCGGACGGCCAGCCGCAGCTCATCCGCACCACCGTCTTCGACGGGAGGGACCGCCGGGCCTACGAGGCCGAGCTGCTCCGGGCCCGGCGCGAGGCCGACCGGGAGCGCGCGCGGCTGCAGCGGGTCAACACCATCCTGCAGCGCACGCTGCTGCCGCCCGCGCTGGAGCCGGTGCCCGGCCTCGACGTGGCCGCGCACTACCACATCGCCTCGCGGGACGAGGTCGGCGGCGACTTCTACGACCTGTTCCCGCTGGCACCGGGGCGCTGGGGCTTCTTCCTCGGCGACGTCTGCGGCAAGGGAGCCGGAGCCGCCGCGCTCACCTCCCGGGTCCGGTACACGCTGCGCGGCGCCGCGATCCACGACCCGGAGCCGGATTCGGTGCTCAGCAGGCTCAATCGGGTGATGCTCGACTCGCACCACCCCGAAGACCCGCGCTTCTGCACCGTGCTCTACGGCCAGCTCACGCTCGGCCGGGACGCCGCGCACATCGCGCTCGCGGGCGGCGGCCACCCGGCGGCGCTGCTGCTGCGCGCCGACGGCAGCGCCGACTTCCTGCCCACCGCGGGCGGGCAGCTCATCGGCGTGCTGCCGGAGGCCGACATCACCACCGTCAGCACCATGCTGCTCCCCGGCGACACCCTGCTGCTCTACTCCGACGGGCTGCTCGAGGCCCGCACCGGGCCCGCCGAGGTCTACGGCGAGGAGGCGCTGCTCGCCTTCGTCCGCGACCTCGCCCCGGCGAGCGCCACCGAGGTCGTCGCCGCCCTGCGCGACCTGGTCGCCGCGCTCGGCGCCGGAGTCGTCGACGACACCGCCCTCCTCGCCCTGCACCTGCTCCCCGCCGACGCTGGTTAGCGCGTTCCGATGCTCCCGGCCAGGAACGGCCACGAAGTGCGGAGGTCGTCCTCCCAGTAGCCCCAGGAGTGGGTGCCGGTGGGGCGGTCGTCGAGGGTGACCGGGATGTTCAGCTCCCGCAGCCGGTTGGTCAGGTTGATCGTGCAGTAGCGGATGGCGGCCTCGATGGGGCCGCCGAAGGCGAGCTGCACCGGGAGCGGGATGCGGCCGTCCCGGACGCGCGGGTCGGCGGCGTTGTCGTGCGGGCCGGGCAGGCCGCTGCCGGTGCTCAGGTAGACGGCGGTCCCGCGCAGCCCCTCGGCGTTGAGCAGCGGATCGTTCGCGCGCCAGAGCGGGTCGGAGGCGGGGCCCCACATGTTCTCGACGCTCTGCCCGCCGCCCCAGTTCTCCACGGTGATCCGGACGAATTCGTGGCCGATCGGGTCGGAGGTCTGGGCGCAGCCGCTGTAGGAGGCGACGCTGTTCCAGAAGCCGGGTTTGGCGATGGCCAGGTTCAGCACCGAGGTGCCGCTCATGGAGACCCCGGCCAGCGCGCGGTTGCCGTCGGCGTTCAGGTACGCCTCGATGACCGGCGGCAGCTCCTCGTTGAGGAAGGTCTGCCACCTGTTGTAGCCGAGGACGGCGTCCTCGCGGATCCAGTCGGTGTAGTAGGAGTTGCTGCCGCCGTAGGGGGTGACCACGTTGACGTCGCGGTCGCGGAGGAAGCCGACGGCGTCGGTCTGGGCGTCCCAGCCGCTGCCGTTCGGGCCGCCGCCGGAGCCGTTGAGCAGGTACAGCGTCGGCCGCGGGGCGCCGGTGTTCGCGGCGCGGATGACCTGCACGGTGATCGGCCGGTTCATGGCGGGCGAGAAGACCTGCACGTTCTGCTGCCGGTCGTTCACCTGCTCGGCGCCGACGACGCGGGCGCCGGGCGCCGCGCCCGCGGTGCCCGCGGTGCCCATCAGCCCGGCGGCGCCGAGCGCGCCCGCCAGGGCGAGGCGGATGAGTGCCGATCGCGGTGAGATCACGGTCGAGGTCCCCTCTCGTTCGCTGCTGAATCGCGAGGGGATTCGGCTGGCCCGCGGGGGCGGCTGGGTGCGGGTGCGGAAGCCGCGGCGCCCGCGACCTCAGGCGGGCCGGAGCAGCGGGCCGCGCGCGGCCCCGCGAATGGTGCCCGCGGCGACGGCCGCCCAGGCGGCGAGCAGCACCGCGTACAGCATGATCGCCACGGCGTTTACCGCGGCCGATCCGATGGCGGCCCCCAGCGCGGAGGCGCCGGTGACGCAGGTGCCGATCGGGAAGGTGAACGACCACCAGGTCAGCGAGAAGGCCAGCCCGCGCCTGGCCGCGTGCACGGTCAGCGCCGCGGCGAGGGCGAACACCATGGCCCCGAACCCGCCGAGGACCAGCCCGTAGCCCACGCCGAAAACATGCAGCCCGCTCGCGATGCCTGCGTCTCGCCCGGTGAACACCAGGGCGGCGTTCGTGCCGAGCAGATTCGCCGCGGTGACGGACTGGCCGATCATGCCGAGGGTGATCCACACGGTCGGCACCGCCTGGATCGGCGGCAGCCCGCCGTGCACCAGGCGGCCGTAGATCAGTGTCGTGGTCACCATGCCGATGACCAGCGACAGCCCGAACATGGCGTAGCAGCCCGCGAGCAGGGTCAGCCGCCACTGCCCCGGCGCGAGGTGCGGGAGCAGCAGCGCGCCGGTCGACGCCGACACCATCGGCGGGACGACGGGCATGAGCCAGGCGGGCAGCGCGACCGCCGTGTCGTGGTCGTGTGCGGTGATCATCAGGTACGGCACGAGCACGCTGGTCAGCAGCCCGAGCACGGTGCCTGCGGTCCACAGCGCGGCGAAGAGCGCGGTCGCGACGTGTGCGCCGAGCAGGTTCCGGCCCAGCAACTCGGTGCCCGCCCCGACCGTGAGCAGGGCCATCGGCGGTGCGCCGTAGAACTGCACCATCACCGGGTGCGCCGCATACTCCCGCGCCCTGGCGCGGTGCCCGGCCCAGTGCGCCCCGAACGCGGCGGTGAGCACGACCAGCGCGGTCGCCGCCACGCCCCAGATCGCGGTGGCGAACCCGTGCAGCCCCGGGATCCGAGCGGGCAGGGTGCCGACCGCGTTGGCGACGATGCCGGTGCCCATCACCGCGGCGAACCAATTCGGGGTGATGTGCTCGAACAGCAGGCCTGGACCGGGCGGCGGGGACGGGCGGTGCGCTGCGGCGGCGAGGTCCCGGTTCAGCGTGGCGGTCATGGTCTCCACTGTTCGCTCGCCGGTCCGGAGCCGGTAGGCCAGGATGCCTGGGGATCCCTAGGCGGAGGTTATGGCCCGGCCGGAGGGCGAGCTCCGGTCGCCCGGATCGGCGAGCGCGGCGCGGATCAGGTCGGCGGCGGGCCCGGCGGGCTCGGAGCCGGTGGGCCAGATGGCGGTGAGCGCACGGGTGATGCGCAGGCCGGGGACGGGGACCGCGACGAGCGAGCGGCGGGCGAGCTCGGTCGTCACCGCCAGCGAGCTCAGCACGGCCGCGCCGATCCCGTTCTCCACCGCGGCCTTGATCGCGGTCGTCGAGGACAGCTCCAGCATCGGCGCGACGGGTTCGGTCGCAGGCTCGGCCGCGGTCATCGCCCGCTCGTAGGCCGAACGGGTGCCCGACCCGTGCTCCCGGCTCACCCAGCGCGCTGCCCGCCAGCTCGGCCGTGGTGGGCGGGCGGCGCGCCCACGGGTGGCCGGGCGCGACGACGAGCAGCAGCTCGTCGCGCGCGACCCGCCTGCCCGTGGTTCCCGCGGGCAGCTCCGGGCTCTCCACGAAACCGACCTGCACCTGCCCCGAGGTCACCTGGTCCGCGACGAACGCGGAGTTCCCCGCCACCAGCGCGGGCGCGAGCGCGGGGTGGCGCCGATGCAGCTCGACCAGCCAGCGCGGCAGCAGGTATTCGGCCACGGTGAGACTCGCGGCGAGCCGGAGCCTGCCCGCGCGGTCGGCGCGCAGCGCGGCCATTCCGGTGGCGAGATCGGCGGCGGCGCGCAGCACCGGCTCGGCCCAGCTCGACACCAGCACGCCGAGCTCGGTGAGCGCCGTTCCGCGGCTGCCCCGGGTGACCAGCGGGCCGCCCACCCGCTTCTCCAGCGCCTTGATTCTGGCGCTGGCGGCGGGCTGGGACATCCCGTGCGCGCGCCCGGCGCCGCCGATGCTCCCGAGCTCGGCCACCGACATCAGCAGCTCCAGGCTGGTCAGGTCGGCGACATGGGGTGGTAGCGGCACCTCAGCATCCTAGAAGCAGAAGGGTGCTCAGCCCGGGTCCCTGGTCGCCTCGTAGAGCACGCGCAGCGCCCGGATCAGCGCCGTCCGGTCCGCCGCGGTGAGCGGGGCGAGCACCGACTCCTCCGCCCGCTGGATGTCGCCCTGCACCCGGTCGCGGGTCGCGCGCCCGGCGTCGGTGAGCGCGACCAGGTTGACCCGGCGGTCGGCCGGGTCGGAGTCGCGCCGGATCAGCCCCTGCCGCTGCAGTTCGTCCAGCACCGGAATGATCCGGGTCTTGTCCGCGCCGATCTGCCTGGCCAGGGCGGACTGCGTGTACACCGGCTCGGCGCCGAGCCCGAGCAGCACCGCGTAGCCCCACATGGAGATGCCGTGCCGGTCGAGCACCGGCTGCTCGGCGGCCATGAGAGCGCGGCCGAGCGGGACGATCATGGCGGCGAGGTCGGGGCGGCGGTCGGGCACCGTTCGAAAATAGCGGTTGACAGATCGTAAGCGTACGCACACGATAGGCGTGCGCTTATTATTACCGGAAGGATCGCCATGACCATGACGAACCCGCTCGACACCTGCGACGCCCTCGCCACCCGCACCGACCTGCTCGCGCACCACCGCGCGGCCCTGCGCACCACCGTCGAGTTGGTCGCCGGGGTGCGCGCCGCCGACCTGCGGCTGCCGACGCCGTGCGCCGACTGGACGCTGCACGGCCTGCTCACGCACTCGATCGCCCAGCACCTGGGCTTCGCCGCCGCGGTGCGCGGCGACGCCGACCCCGCCGTCTGGAAGGTGCGGCCGCTGGGCGGCGATCCGGCGGGCGAGTACGCGGCCGCCGCCGAGGCGGTGCTCGCCGCCTTCGCCGAGCCGGGCGTCCTGGCGCGCCGGGTTCCGCTGGTGGAGTTCGGCGGCGAGTTCTCCGGCGCGCAGGCGCTGTGCTTCCACTTCGTCGACTACGTGGTGCACGCCTGGGATCTCGCTCGGACGCTGGGACTCCCGGTGCGCTTCGACGCGCCAGTGGTGGCCGCGGCGCACGAGGTGGCGGCGGTGGTGCCGGGCGGCGCGGCCCGCACCGCGCCCGGCTCCCCCTTCGGACCCGAGGTGGAGTGGTCGGGCACCGACCAGCTGGACCGGGTGGTGGCGCTGCTCGGCCGGGACCCGGAGTGGCGCCGCTGACCCGGTTCGGACTCGATTCGGCAACGACGCCGAACCGGCGGTGTGAACCGGGGTGGTTCGGGTACCGAGCAGGCACCTCGATCGGCTCACCGGGATCGGGGGTGCGCGGCACCGGTCCGGGTGAGAGCCGAAGGAGTCCCCCAGGTGAGTGCGTCGATCGCGGCGGTGGTGCGGTTCGGGTTCCGGCCCGGGCAGGTGGTGCGGGAGATCGGTCACGGCACCGACGCCGACGAACCCTTCCGCGCGGAGGTCGAGGCGGTCACCGGCACCGCCATGACCGGCGGCTCCACCCTGCGGGCGCCGGACATCCTGCTGGTCTGGTGGCGCGGCGCCGACGGCGACCTGGAGGACCGGCTGCTCAGCTGCGCCGAGGCCATGGCCCCGCGCACCCGGCTGTGGCTGCTCACCCCGACCGCCGTCCGCCCCGGCCACCTGGACGGCGACCGGGTGGCGGAGGCGACCGCCCGCGCCGGGCTGGCGATCATCGGCCGGGTCGAGGTCTCCGGCGACTGGACCGCCGTCGGGATGCGGCTGCCGGACCGCTGATCAGCGGCGCACCCGCGCCCGCAGCCACTCCCAGCCGCCGGTCGACCAGAGCGCGATCGCGATCAGCACCGGCTGGAAGAAGAGCCGGACGAAGCGCTTGGCATCGGTGTCGAGGCCGAAGGCGTCGACGCCCTCGAGCCATTGACCGATATTGCCGGGGAAGATCACGACGAAGAACACCGCGGCGACCACGCCGACGAGGGGCCGCCACCGCAGCGGGGCGAGCAGCAGCGCGGCGCCCAGCCCGATCTCCACCACCCCCGAGGCGAGCACCACGAAATCCTCGTCCAGCGGGACCCAGGCCGGCACCTGGGCCTGGAAGTCCGCGCGGGCGAAGCTCAGGTGGCTGATCCCGGCGAAGACCAGGCTGATGCCGAGCCAGAGCCGGGCCAGCAGGCGCAGGACCCGGACGGCGGGCGAGGACGGAGTGCGGTCGGCGACCTCGGGAGTGCTCATGCGGCGATCGTGCCGCATGAGTTGTGCACAATCAAGTGACGAGCCATCTAAATCACCACTGGCGTCCCGCCCGTGCGGCGGTACACAATTCGCGCGTGGTCTCCGCACGCTCCGATCTGGTCCTGCTGCACGGCGTCGTCATGTCCGGGGCCGTGTGGCGCGAGGTGGTGCCGCTGCTGGAGCCGCACCACCGGGTGCACGCGCCGACCGCGCTCGGCCACCGCGGCGGGGCTACCGCGCTCCGGCGGCCCGCGCGCTTCGCCGACGTGGTCGACGACGCCGAGCGGCTGCTGGACGAGCTGGGGCTGGACCGGCCGCACCTCGCGGGCAACTCCATGGGCGGCTGGGTGGCGCTGGAGCTCGCGGCCCGCGGCCGCGCGGCGAGCGTCTGCGCGCTCTCCCCCGCCGGGTTCTGGCACGACGACGCGGCGCACGCAGGCGCCGTGCGGAAGCTACGCAGGCTGGTGTGGTTGGCGCGGGTGTCGCAGCCGGTGGCGCCGCCCTTCCTGCGGCTCCCGCCGGTGCGCAGGCTGGTGCTGCGGGATGTGGCCCTGCGCGGGGACCGGCTGACCGCCGCGGACGCGGCGCGCACCGCGCTCGACACCGCCGAGTGCGCCGTCGCCGCCGACCTGCTCGGCAGCGACGAGGCGTTGACGGCCCGAACCCCGGCCTGCCCGGTGACGGTGGCCTGGTCCGAGCACGACGCGATCCTGCCGGTCGAGCGGTTCGGCCCGATCGCGCGGGAGCGGTTGCCAGGAGCGACTTTTCGGGTGCTGCCCGGCGTCGGGCACGTGCCGATGATCGACGACCCGAACCTGGTCGCGGCGGCCGTGCTGGACAGCACGCGGGCGGCGTGAGCCGGGCTCAGGGCAGCTGCGGCGGGCGGTCGGGCACCAGCGCGCCCGCGACGGCGGCGCCGATCGGGATGGCGGGGTTGGCATTGCCGTCCGAGGCGGGGCCGTCGGTGGTGTAGACGACGATCGTCGTCCCGGTGGTGGTGTCGTGGAACGCGACGCCGTCGTAGCCGCCGTAGGCCGGGTTCATGAACAGCCACTCCCCCAGGTGCACCACGCCGAAGGCGAAGTAGCGCTCGGTGGTGAACGGCCCGAGCCCGGCCGTCGACGGCCCCATCATGGCCTCGAACTGCTCCGGGGCGAGCAGCTCCCCGGTGCCGAGCGCGCGCACCCAGCGGCCGATGTCGGCGACCGGGGCGTTCATGTTGCCGGAGTGCAGGAAGGCGGTCGGGTTCCAGAAGGTGGAGTCCTCGAAGACGCCGCGCTCGGTGGTGTAGCCGTGCAGGTAGGGCTCGGCGATCTCGGAGGTCAGTACGACCGCGCTGGCGGCCATGCCGAGCGGGCCGGTGATGCGCTGGGCGATCAGCTCGCCCAGCGGTTTGCCGGAGGCGTGCTGGAGTACCTCGCCGAGCAGCACCAGGTCGCTGTGCGCGTAGGACCAGCCGGTGCCGGGCGCGAACAGCGGCGGCCTGGCGGTGGCCAGCTCGAGCAGCTCACGCGCGGTGTAGGGGCGGATCGGGTTCTCTTGGAAGCGGCGCAGGAACTCCGGGTCGGTGACGTAGTCGGCGACGCCGCTGGTGCTGTCGGCCAGCATGCGCGGGGTGATGGCGGCGGCGCGCGGGAAGTCCGGGAGCCAGCGCGCGATCGGCTCGTCCAGCGTCAGCACGCCCTCGCCCGCCAGCTGGAAGAGCACAGTCGAGAGCATGGGCTCCATCGGCTGCCCGACCCGGACCCGCTGGTCGGCGGCGGCGGGCACGCCGACCGGAGAATCGCCGAGCGCGCCGAGCAGCACCTGCTCGTCCCCGCGCCAGACCCCGAAGACCGCGCCGGTGACGCCCGCCGCCGCGACCTTGCCTCGGATCAGGTCGGTGAGCCGGGCCGCCTCACTGTCCGCGGCGGGCGGGGTACTGCCGCTCGCGCCCGCCGAGCCGCCGGAATCGTCGGCGGCGCAGCCGGTGAGCGCGAGCAGCAGGGCGAGCGCGACGCAGAGCGATCTCATGCGCGATCCTTCGGGCCGGAGGAGTCGACTCTACGTCCGACGGTAACTGGAAGGTAGCGAAATGCCGGGCTACGGCGTGATCACGATATTGCCCCTGGCTCGGTGCCCGAGCATGTGCGCCACCGCCCGCGCCGCCTCGGCGAGCGGGTAGCTGCGCTCGACCACGGCGGTGACCTCGCCGGTGCCGAGCAGCGCCGCGACCGCGGACAGGTTCGCCCGATCCGGCACGCAGGTGACGGTGCGGACGCGGGTGCCGGTCCAGCGCATGGTGGCGGCCCGCGCCATCCGCGGCAGCCCGGCCAGCAACGCGCTCCCCCGGCCCACGCTGTTCGGGATGAGCACACCGGTCGGCGTCAGCACCCCGGCGCTGGCGGCAGGCGGGTGGTTGAGCACGTTGTCCAGGATCGCGTCGTAGCGCTCGGTGCCCCGGGTGTAGTCCTCGACGGCGTAGTCGATCACCCGCTCGGCGCCGAGCGCGCGCACGAACTCGGCGTTGCGGGCGCTGCACACCGCGGTCACCCGCGCGCCGAGCCGGGCCGCGATCTGCACCGCGAAGGTGCCGACGCCGCCGGAGGCGCCGTTGATCAGCAGCCTGGTGCCGGGACCGGCGCCCGCCGCGTCGCGCACCGCGGTGAGCGCGGTGATCCCGGACATCACCGCCGCGGCGGCCTCGGCGGACGGCAGCTCCGCCGGTTTGCGCAGCAGCTGATCCGCGGGCGCGACGGTGTACTCGGCGAAGGTCCCGGCCCCGGCACCCGCGCGGTTCTGCCACACCGACCCGAAGACCTCGGTACCGACGGCGAGGTCGGTGACGCCGGGCCCGACGGCGGCGACGGTTCCCGCGATGTCGCTGCCGCGCACCGGGGCGGCGGGGCGGCGCAGCCCGGCGCCGAGCCGCAGCACCGCAGGGGTACCGGTGACCAGGACCCAGTCCGGGGTGTTGACGCTGGTGGCGTGCAGCCGCACCAGCACCTCGCCGGCGCCAGGCTCGGGGCGTTCGATCTCGGTGAGCTCCAGGACTCGGTCCGGGCTGCCGTAGCCGCGCTGCACGACCGCGCGCATCGTTTCCGTCATACCGGAATGATGGCCGCGCCCGCGGGTCGCGCGCATCGGCCCGGCGGCCGGAGATTCCTCGGCCTTTCGGCCGATCAGCGCCGCCGGGTCTCGTACGCCCAGATGGCGATCTCCACCCGGTTCCGGACGCCGAGCTTGGCCATCAGGCTCGCGATGTGCGTCTTCACCGTGCTCAGCCCGATGTGCAGTTCGGCGCAGATCTCGGCATTGGTGCGGCCGCGGGCCACCGCGGCCAGGATGTCCTCCTCGCGCGCGGTGAGCGGGCTGAGCGGCTGCGGCGGTGCGGCTTCCGGGCCCGCGGCGGCGAAGGTGGCGAGCAGCCGGGCGGTGATGTTCGGCGCGATCAGCGCGTCCCCGGCGGCGGCCGCGCGCACCGCCTGGACCAGCAGCTCGGGGCCCGCCTCCTTGAGCAGGAACCCGCGCGCCCCGGCCCGCAGCGCGGCGAAGACGTACTCGTCCAGGTCGAAGGTGGTGATCACGACGACGGCGAGCGGGTCGGCGACCTCCGGGCCCGCCAGCCTGCGGGTGGCCTCGATCCCGTCGGTGCCCGGCATCCTGATGTCGAAGAGGCAGACGTCGGGGCGCAGTTCGCGGGCCAGCGCGACGGCCAGGTCGCCGTCGGCGGCGGAGCCGACCACCTCGATCCCCGGCTGCGCGTCCAGGATCAGCACCAGCCCGGTGCGCACGATCTCCTGGTCGTCGGCGACCAGCACCCGCAGCGTCACGCCCGCACCGCCAGCGGCAACACCGCGGCGACCTCCCAGCCGCCGTCCGGCGCCGGGCCGCTCACACAGCTGCCGCCGAGCAGCGCGGCCCGTTCCCGCATCCCGATCCTGCCGAACCCCGGCGGCCCGGGCGGGCGCTGCTCGCCGTCGTCGCGCACCGAGAGCCGGACCTCGGTGTCGTCCGCCTGCACCAGCACCTGGATGCGGGTGGCGTTCCTGGCGTGCCGCACCGCATTGGTCACCGACTCCTGGGCCAGCCGGTAGACGGCGGCGCCGACCGCGGACGAGAGCCCGCCGACCGCGCCACCGACCCGCACCTCCACCGCCGGGCCGCCGCCTGCGGGGCGGGCCAGCCCGGTCAGGTCGCCGATGCCGGGATCCGGCTCCAGCTCGGCGGCCCTCCCGGCCCGCAGCGCGCGCACGATGGCCCGCATCTCGGCGAGCGTGCGGGCGGCCTCGTCCTCGATGACCCGCAGCGCGTCGGTGGCGGCCTCCGGTCGGGTGCCCGCGGTGGCCAGCCCGGCCTGGGCCCGGATGGCGATGGCCGAGACGTGGTGCGCGACGGTGTCGTGCAGCTCCCTGGCCAGCTGCTCGCGCTCCAGCAGCTTGATCCGCTCCAGCTCGCGCGCCGCCGCCCCGGCCCGGTACCGGAGCGCGAGGCCGAGCACGACGGCGGCGAAGAGCACGGTGAACCCGCCCGCCGTGTCGGCCGCGGAGAGGCCGTTGCCCAGCGTGCCGAACCCGCCGCCGACGAGCAGGATCGCCGCGCCGAGCACGATGTCGCGGCCCGAACCCCAGCGGAACAGGGCGTACGGCAGCAACAGCATGGCGCCGAAGGTGTCGAGCCCGGACGGCTCGCCGAGCAGCAGGGTGCCTGCCGACGACACGCCGATGGCGTAGGCGACGGCGGCCAGCGGCCGGCTGCGGCGCCAGAGCAGCGCGGGCAGGATCAGCGCCGCCAGAGCGCACCAGGCGGCCCGGTGCGGCACCTCGGATTTCAGCGCGACTTCCAGGGCGACGAGCACGAACAGCAGGGCGAGCAGCGTCACGTCCCGCCGGCGCGGCGGCGGCGGGTCAGGCGGGGCGGGCTCGGCCCACACCGAGCGCAGGAGGTGACGCATGGGTCGATGGTACGAAGCCGGGCCCGGGGTCACCCGCCCGTGGTCAGGAGGAGCTGTACTCGGCCCGGCCGGTCGGGAGCGGGAGCACGGCGAGGCTGGACTGCCGCTCGCGCACCTCCCAGTAGTCGGTGTGCTTGCGCAGGATGTGCAGGTAACTGCCGAAGATCTCCTCCATCTCCTTGCGCATCCCCGGCCCGCGCATGGCGCGGACGTAGTCGAACTCCTCCTTCAGCACCACCAGGTCGTTGTAGATGACCTTGCGGCGCATCCAGTACTTGTCGATGCCCCAGAACATGTTCACGCTGGCGATGAGCGTGAGCGCGGCGCTCAGCACCAGCGCGATATTGCGCGAGACGTCGTGGAACGCGCCCTCGATGTGCAGCCCGAGCAGGACGGTGGTGCACGCGCTGAGCGCGATCGCGCCGACGTTCAGACCCCAGCTGGCCCTGCTCAGTTCGTCCTTCCGCCTGCGATGCTCGGCGACCGCCTCGTTCAGCAGAGTGTCGAGATGAGCCTCGAGATCGTTCGTCACCGCGCCAGCATACAGCCGGACACCGTGTACCCTGCATTCGCCGAATTCGCCCTCGCGCAACCACTCTCGAGCCCGCGGAGCGTCGGCGCGGCGCGCGCGCCGACAGAGTGAGAGATTTCGGCCTCCACGCTGCCTGCCCTCGCCTACCGTGGACCAGGGCACGAGGACAGGGAGGCCCCGATGGGCATTGCAGTGACCGACGACCACCGCGAGCTGGCCGGGGTGGCCCGTTCGCTGCTCACCGCGCACAAGGCGCGGGACGCGGCGCGGGCGCTCCTGGAGGCCGAGACCGAGGCGGTGCCGCCGTTCTGGTCCGAGATCGCGGGCGCGGGGTGGCTCGGGCTGCATATCGCGGAGGAGTTCGGCGGCTCCGGGTACGGGCTGCCCGAGCTGGTCGTCGTGGTGGAGGAGCTGGGCCGGGCGGCCGCGCCCGGGCTCTTCCTGCCCACCGTCATCGCCTCGGCGGTGCTGGCCGCCGCGGGCAGCGACGAGCAGCGGGCCCGGCTGCTGCCCGGGCTCGCCGACGGCTCGGTGACCGCCGCCGTCGGGCTGCGCGGCCGGGTCGTGGTGACCGACGGCCGCGCCGACGGCGACGCCGGGGTGGTACTCGGCGCGGCCGCCGCCGACCTGCTGCTGCTGGTCGCGGGCGACGACGTGCTGATCGTGGAGCGCGGGAGCGACGGCGTCACCGTCGAGGCGCCGCAGAACCTGGACCCGACCCGCCGCTCCGGCCGGGTCACGCTGGCGGGCGTGGCCGTCACCGACGTGCTGCCGGGCGCGCGGGACGCGGCGGTGGCGCGGGCCCGCACCCTGCTGGCCGCCGAGGCCGCGGGCGGGGCGAGCGACTGCGTCGAGGTGGCGGTCGCCTACGCGCAGGTCAGGGAGCAGTTCGGCCGCACCATCGCGACCTTCCAGGCGGTCAAGCACCACTGCGCGAACATGCTGGTGGCGGCGGAGTCCGCGGTCGCGCTGGTGTGGGACGCGGCGCGCGCGGCGGGCGAGGACGAGGAGCAGTTCCGGCTGATCGCCGCAGCGGCCGCCACCGTCGCCTTCCCGGCCTACGTGCGCAATGCCGAGCTGAACATCCAGGTGCACGGCGGCATCGGCTTCACCTGGGAGCACGACGCGCACCTGCACCTGCGCCGCGCGCTGACCGTGCGCGCGCTCTTCGGCGGCGACGGCCCGGCCGAGGACGTGCTGCGCCGCACCGCCGCGGGCGTGCGCCGCGCGGACAGCCTGGACCTGCCGCCGGAGGCCGACGAGCTGCGGGCGCAGGCCCGCGCGGCCGCCGCCGAGATCGCCGCCGCCGGTGACGAAGCGGCGCAGCTGGACCGGCTGATCGAGACCGGCTACATCATGCCGCACTGGCCGAAGCCGTTCGGCCGGGCGGCGGGCGCCGTGGAGCAGCTGGTGGTGGACGAGGAGTTCCGGGCCGCCGGGGTGCAGCGCCCGGACTACTCCATCACCGGCTGGGTGGTGCTCACCCTGATCCAGCACGGAACCCCCTCGCAGATCGAGCGTTTCGTGGACGCCGCGCTGCGCCGCGACGAGATCTGGTGCCAGCTCTTCTCCGAGCCCGCCGCGGGTTCGGACGCGGCGGGGATCACGACCAAGGCCACCAGGGTCGACGGCGGCTGGCGGGTCACCGGGCAGAAGGTCTGGACCAGCGGCGCGCACTACTGCCACCGCGGCCTGGCCACCGTGCGCACCGACCCGGCGGCGTCCAAGCACGCGGGCATCACCACCGTCATCATCGACATGCACGCCGAGGGCGTCACCGTGCGGCCGCTGCGGATGATCACCGGCGGCGCGGAGTTCAACGAGGTCTTCTTCGACGACGTCTTCGTGCCGGACGAGGACGTGGTCGGCGCGCCCGGCGCGGGCTGGACGGTGGCGCGGGCGACGCTCGGCAACGAGCGGGTGAGCATCGGCGGCGGCTCCGGCGCCGCCATGCTGCCGGTCTCGGCGATCGTGGCCGGGGTGAACGGGCACCCGGAGCCGCCGGACGGCATCCGGGCGCGGGCCGGGCGCTACATCGCCGACGAGCACGCGCTGCGGCTGCTCAACCTGCGCCGGGCCGCCCGCAGCATCGAGGGCGCCGGGCCGGGGCCGGAGGGCAACATCACGAAACTCGCGCTGGCCGAGCACATGAACGAGTGGGCGGCCATCTCGGGCGCGCTGCTCGGCGAGCAGCTGGCCCTGGTGGACGGCCCGGCCGCGACCGTCGCGCTGGCCACGCTCGGCGCCCGCGGCATGGCGATCGCGGGCGGCACCTCCGAGGTGACCCGCAACCAGATCGCCGAGCGGATCCTCGGCATGCCGCGCGATCCGCTGATCAAGTAGCGGGCTTGCCCGCGGGGACGCGGCGGGCGTGCAGGTGTAGGTGCAGGACGCCGTCCCGGCCGCCGGTGACCCGGACGGCGGCCACCCCGAGCGCGCGGGCCAGCAGCGGGGCGGCGCCCGCGTAGTCGGGGACGTGGTGGCCGGGGCGGCGGCGGATCCGGAGCGCGGCGCCGTCGGCGGTGGGCAGCACGCCCCAGTCGCCCGCCCGGTCCACCAGGATCGGGCGGGAGAGTCCGGCGGCGGCCCAGGCCCGGTCCACCCCCGTCTCGTCCATCACGACGGCGACGGCGTCCCGCACCGGCGGCGGGAATCGGCAGGCGAAGCGGCGCCAGCGCCGGACCGGCGCGGCGGCGGCGTAGCGCCAGGCCCACAGCAGGCCGAGCGCGGCGAGCACCCCGAGCACGTACGGCGTCGCGGACCCCGCCGCGCCGAGCAGCGTGAAGAAGGCGAGCCAGAGCGCGCCGACCACGGCGAGCCCGGCCGCAACGGCGGCGCGGTTGAACAGTTCATCGAACATGCGGCCTCCCCGGTGGTCGCTTCTCCGGACATTCTCCGCCGTCCCCCGGCACCCCGCCACCGTGCGGGACGGCTTCCCGCCGCCCCCACGCTGCCTACCGGCAGCAGGCACCGCCGCGGGCGGTCGTGTTCGGACCGCCCGCGCGGGCATCAGCGCTGGAACATGCCCTGCCAGGACTGCTGGAAGGTGCGCACGGCGTCCGGGCCTAGCGCGGCGGTGTCCGGGAAGGGGACGTCCTGGGCGCGCGCCACCGCGCCGGGGATGTCCGGCAGTGCGGAGGCGTACCCGGAGGACAGCGCGGTCTGCCCGGCCTGCGTCACCAGGAAGTCGGCGAGCAACTGCGCGGCGTTCGGGTGCGGAGCCGCGGCGAGCACGTGGCTGTACCACGGTGTGCCCCACGCCTGCTCGGGCAGCAGCCAGCCCACCGGCGCGCCCGCCTGCTGCTCGCGCACCAGCGGCTGCACCATGGGGGTGGCGGCGATCTCGCCGGAGTTCAGCGCCTGCGCGACGGCGAGCGCGCTGGGGTAGATCCGCGGCTGCTGCTCGGCGAGCCTGCGGACGAAGTCGTCCGGCTCCCAGTTCCGGTCGAAGAAGCGGTACTGGTCGACGACCGCGGCGAACCCGCTCGGATTGGTCACCCCGATCCGCCCGCGCAGCGCCGGGTCGAGCAGGTCCGCCGGTGCCGCGAGGCCCTGCGGCACCGCGGCGGTGTTCCAGCCGAGCCCGAAGACCGCGGCGCTGGTCAGGAAGAGGGTCGTGCCGCGGAAGCTGCGCTCGCGGTCGTAGGCCGCGGCGTCGAAGGACGGGCCGACCGGCTCGACCGAGTAGCTCCCGGACTCGGCGGCGGTCGCGGTCCACACCGGGTCGGAGGTCATGTGCACGTCCGCGGTGCCGCGGCCGGTGCGGTTCTCGGTCTCCACCCGCGGGTTGATCTCCACGTCGGTGCCGCGGGTGAACTCCAGCGTGATCCCGGGGTACTGCTGCTCGAACGCCGCCTTCAGCTTCGCCAGGTTGTCCGGGTGCTGGGTCGAGTACAGGTAGACGCTGCCCTCCGCGCGGGCGGCCGCGACCACGTCGTCCCAGCTGCCGGAGACCGGCGCGGAGGGGCCGGGCGAGCCGCCGCAGGCGGTCAGGACGGCGGCCGCGCAGACCGCGGTGAGAGTTCGTCGCAGGAACGAGGACACGGGACCTCCAAAACTGAACCGATATTGGTTCAGTAATGTAGGAGCAGCGTGGTGTGGTGTCAATCACGTCGTGTAGGCGGACTACTCGCTCAGGTAGCGGACGCCGGTGAGTTCCTCGGCGGCGCTCCAGAGCCTGCCGCCGAGCACCGGGTCCTGCGCGGGCCGGGCGATCGGGACCCGGACCGGCGGGCCGACCAGCGGGTTCCAGCCACCGGGGCCGAAGTAGTCGCCGCCGTGGGCCGCCGGGTCGAGCGCGGCGCGCAGGATGGGGCGGGCGCCGTCGGCGGGGCTCTGGCTGAACCAGTTGGTGAGCCGGGCGAGCCGCTCGTCGAAGGCGATGCGCAGTAGGCGGTTCTGCTGGTTCAGGATGCCGGTCCGCACCCCGCCCGGGTGCGCGCCGAGCGCGCGGGTGGTCGACCCGGCCGCCGCCAGCCTGCGGTCCAGCTCCACCATGAAGGTGGTGACCGCGAGCTTGGAGCGCGCGTACGCGCTCGAGGTGCGGAAGCCGTGCTCGCTCTGCAGGTCGCCGAAGTCGAGCCGGGCGGCCGGGGTCCGGTCGGTGTGGCTGCCGACGGTGACGACCCGGGCGGCGGGGGCGGCGGCCAGCCGGTCGAGCAGCAACCCGGTGAGCGCGAACGGGCCGAGGAAGTTGGTGCCGAAGTCGGTCTCGAACCCGTCCGCGGTGCGTCCCGACGCCGACGCCATCACCCCGGCGTTGTTGATCAGCAGGTCGACCGCGGGCTCGGGTAGCCGCGCCGCGAACTTCCCGATTGATGCCAGGTCGGCGAGGTCGAGCGGCTCGACCCGGAGTTCGGCGTCCGGGGCCGCCTCGGCGATCCGCGCGAGCGCCGCCGCGCCCTTCTCGGTATTGCGGCAGGCCAGCACCACGCTCGCGCCCGCGACGGCGAGCGCGAGCGCGGTCTCCAGCCCGATCCCGCTGTTGGCCCCGGTGACCACCGCGACCCGCCCCGCCTGGCTACCCGCCTGCTCGGGCGTCCACCCGCGCGCCTTCGATCGCACCACGCTCCGATTGTCGCGGACGCGAGCCGGGCCGAGGCCGGAATCGTCAGGACGGCGCGGCAGCTGCCGGATTCATCGGCGGGGTGGGCGGGAAGGTGACCGGGAGCGCGGTGAGCGCGCGGTGGAACGGCCCCGGCCGCCAGACCGGGCCCTCGGGCATGTTCGGCCGCAGCTCCGGCAGCGCGTCCAGCAGCTGGTCGATGGAGTCCTGCGCGATCAGGTAGGCGATGCTCTGCGCCGGGCAGGCGTGCGGGCCGATGCCCCAGGCCAGGTGCGAGCGGTTGCCGGTGATCTGGTCGCCGCGGCGAACAACCGGGTCGTTGTTGCAGGCGGCCATGCTGATCACCACCGGCTGGTGCGCGGGGAGCCAGACGTCGTCCAGGAGCACCGGCTGGCGCGGGTAGGTGATCAGCAGGTTGGCCAGCGGCGGGTCGTTGAAGAGCACCTCGTCCAGCGCGTCCCTGGTGGAGAGGTGGCCGCCGAGCACCCGGCCGCCGAACCGGTCGTCGTTCAGGATGAGCAGCAGGGTGTTCACGATCAGGTTCAGCTCGAACTCGATACCGGTGCCGTACACCTGGGAGACGTGGTGCGATGCCTCGACGTCGTCCAGCCCGGCCTGGTGCTGCAGCAGCACCGAGGTGATGTCGCGGCGCGGCTGGCCGCGCTTGAGCGTCACCAGCTGCATGAGCGCCTCGCCGAGGATGCGGTTGCCCTCCTCGGCGTCGACGCCCTCGAGCAGCGCGGCGGTGCCCGCCGCGACCTGGGCGCCGATCTCCGGCGGGCAGCCGAGCAGGTAGTTCACGATGCCGAAGACCAGCGGGTAGACGTACTGGCTGATCAGCTCGGCCTCGCCGGTGGCGCAGAAGGAGTCGATCAGCGGGATCGCCAGCGACTCCACCACGTCGTGCAGGGCGTAGAGGTCGACCTGGTCCATGCTCGCGGTGATCGCGCCGCGGTAGCGGGTGAAGTCGGCGCCGGTGCTCCGGCTCGCCATCGGGCGCCACTCCAGCAGCGGCAGGATCGGGCAGTCCGCGGGCACCGTCTGCTGCCAGGCGCGCGGGTCGGCCGGGAAGTGCTCCGGGTCGTTCAGCACCCGGACCGCGGTGCGGTAGCCGAGCACCAGGGTGGCGGGCACCCCTGGCGCCAGCTCGATCGGCGCCATGGCGCCGTAGCGGCGGCGCATCGCCTCGTAGTAGTGGTGCGGGTCCGCCGCGAAGTCCGGTGCGTGCAGCGGTACGCGCGGCTCGTCGGAATCTCCGGGTGCGCCGTGCGCCACCGGGCACGACCGAACCGGAATCCCGGCCTCCGACGTACTCGTCACGTTGTCTCCCTGCTGATCGGCTGCGGTACGGGGCGGGCCGCGCACCACAACGCCGTGGCACGGCCGCTCCCCCTCGAATGTCGACCGGCGCGAACCGGGACCGGTCGATGCTATCGAGCCCGGTACGCGGCCGCGCACCGGGCCGAAAACATACTTGTCAGAACGTAATTCGGGTTGGGAGACCGCAGCGGAAACAGGGAGGAGGCCGGGTATTCAGACGCCGAGCGCGGCCAGCGATTCGTGGTCGTCGATGGCCGCGGTGATCCGCTCCAGCAGCGTCAGGCAGGTCTGCTCGGACTGCATCCTGGGCTGGTACACCGCGCGGCCGATGGTGAACGCCCACGCCGCGTAGGCGAAGAGCGCCTGCTGCCGGTAGGCGGTCCAGGCCTGGTCGAAGGTAGGGGCCTCGCCGCCGACCGCGCCGAGCTCGTCCAGGTAGGCGGCGAGCAGCTCGCGGTCCCAGGCCCGCCGGTCGGCCGGGTCGCAGCCGGAGTTCACGGTGTAGGCGAAGTCGTGCGCCCAGCCGCCGCGCATCACCACCTGCCAGTCCACGTATCCCATCCGGCCCGCGGCGGTGACGTAGGTCTGGCCGATGTGCGGGTCGCCGTGCAGCAGCGTCGGCGGCAGCTCGTCGGTGGCGAGCGCGATGGCCTTCTCCACCCCCGCCCAGAGCCGATCGGCGTTGCCGCGCAGCGATTCCGGGATCACCGCCTCGGCCCGGCGCAGCCCGACCTCGCAGCGCTTGCGCATGTCGATGGCGGCCAGGTAGGCCTGCAGCGCCTCCTTGGTGTCCTTCAGGTCGGCGATGTCGGGGTGCCGCCAGAAGGTGCGGTGCAGCTTGGCGAGGTTGCGGACCAGGTCCTCCATCCGGTCCCGGTCGATCCGCGCGGTCGGCTCGATGAACTCGGCGCCGCGGGTCTCGGCGATGTCCTCCATGAGCGCGATCGAGCGCCAGGAGCCGGGGTCGGCGGCGCCCCAGTAGCCGATCGGCGCCTCCATCTCGACCTGCGGCCGGAAGTCGCGGAAGAAGCGGGTCTCGCCGTCGATCATCTTGCCGCCGCCGAGCAGGATGCGCTGGGCGAAGGCGGTGGTGGTCTTGGCGAAGAGCGCCTCCGGCAGCCCCGCCGCCCGCCCCGCCTCGTTGTAGCGCACGCGCAGCGCGGTGCGGGTCGCGGTGCCGACGCTGCCGCCCGCCACCTCGTACTCCGTCACCTCCGCGCCGGGCACCGCGCCGCAGAGCACCGCCGTCAGCCACTCCGAGGTGAGCGTGGCGCCGGAGACCGGCACGTCATCCACCGTGCGCGCCCGCGGCCGCGTCACCCGCTCCCCCAGGATGTGCGCGCCGACTCCGAACGATCGCCCGAGCAACCAGACCTTGTGGTTCATACCGAGCACCTTAACGGCCGAAAACGTTGCTGTGCAGACCAATCCGCTATCCCCGTGCGACGGGTGCGCCGATGGCCCCTGCCGATCGGCACTGCGAGCCGATGACCAAAGCCACCGCTGGGTCGGGGCGCACGGCCGTACCGATCGGTCGGCGCGGCACCGAGACTCGGAGGGCCCCGCCCCACCACCGAGAGGACCTGACCATGGCCGTTCGCTCCGATGAGTTCCGTCCGCGGGTCGCGGCGCCGATCGTGGCGGGGGTGGACGGCTCGGCGGGCAGCGATCGCGCGGTGCGCTGGGCCGCGGCCACCGCCGCCGCCCGCGGCCGCACGCTGCGGCTGGTGCACGCCGTCGACCTGGAGCCGGTGCGCGCGCTCAGCGGCGCGGAGCCGCTGGTCGGCTCGCTCCGCGTCCGGGCGGGTGCGGTGCTGCTCGCCGCGGCGGAGCTGGCGGCCCGCACGGCCCCCGAGCTCAGGGTGCGCACCGAGCTGGCCGAGGGCGCCCCCGCCGGTGCGCTGATCGAGCGCTCGGCCGCCGCGCACCTGGTGGTGCTCGGCGCCACCGGAACCGGCGGCAGCGCCGCGCATCTGGGCTCCACGCTGCTGGCGGTCGGCACGCACGGCCACGGCGCCGTCGTCGTGGTGCGGGACCACGAGTTCGAGCGGCGCGCCGACCCGGCGGGCCCGGTGGTGGTCGGGGTGGACGGCAGCGCCGCGTGCGCGGCCGCCATCGCGACCGCCTTCGCCGAGGCGAGCGCGCGCGGCGCCGAGCTGGTGGCGCTGCACTCCTGGATCGACCTGCCCTACGGCGAGTTCGCAGGCCCGTCGGACGGGATCGACGACCCCGAGCCTGCGGGCACGGCGACCCGCATGCTCGGCGAGCAGCTGGCGGGCTGGAGCGAGAAGTACCCGGAGGTCGCGGTGCGCCGTGAGCTCTACCTCTCCGGGCCGCGGCACCACCTGCTGCGCTGGTCGCGGGCGGCGCAGCTGCTCGTGGTCGGCAGCAGGGGCCGCGGTGGCTTCGCGGGGCTGCTCTTCGGCTCCACCAGCAATGCGCTGGTGCAGCGGGCACACTGCCCGGTGCTGGTGGCGCACGGGGGCTGAGCCGGGGGACCAAAGACCCCCGATTCCGGTCTCGAGTGCCGTAGCCGCGGCGCCGCGCACCGGCGAAGACTCGCACCATGGCCGCGCACGAAACCCTGCCCCGCCCCGCCGACGACGACATCCGCGCGGCGCTGCGCAGCGCGAACCGCGCGCCGTCGGTGCACAACACCCAGCCGTGGCGGTGGGAGCTGGAGGCCGCCGTGCTGCACCTGGCCGCCGACCCCGAGCGCGGGCTCGCCGTCGCCGACCCGAACGGCAGGCAGCTGACCATCAGCTGCGGCGCCGTGCTGCACCACGCCAGGACCGTCTTCGGCGCCCACGGCTACCGCACCGACCTGGCCCGGCTGCCCGACCCCGCGCGCCGGGAGCGGCTCGCGACGCTGCGCTTCCGGCCCTGGCCCGCCCCGCCCGACGGCGTGCTGCGGCGCGCCGCGGCGATCGAGGGGCGGCGCACCGACCGGCGGCCGCTGCTCCCGCCGCCGCGCTGGCCCGACCTGCTGCACCGGCTGCGGATGCTGGCCTCCCCGCACTTCGTCGAGGTCGACGCGCTGGACGGCGCGGCGGGGCCGCGGCTCGCCGCCGCCTCGGCGCGGGTCGGGGCGCTGCACGAGGCCGACCCCGGCTACCGCGACGAACTGCACTGGTGGACCGGGCACCTCGACGACATCGGCGTGCCCGCCGCGGCCCTGGCCTCCGGCGCCGACGCCGCCGCGGTGCCGGTCGGCCGGACCTTCGCGGGCGCGGGCACCGGCGGCACCCGCGGCCACCGCGACGCCGCCGAGCTCATCGTGCTCAGCAGCGCCGCCGACGGACCCGAGCAGTGGCTGCGGACCGGCGAGGCGCTCTCGGCGATCCTGCTGGAGTGCGCGGCGAGCGGCGCCGCCTGCTGCACGCTGACCCACCTCACCGAATCGAGCACGGTGCGCACCCTGCTCACCGGCCTGCTGCGCGGCCCCGGCGTCCCGCAGGTGCTGGTCCGGGTCGGCACCGCGCCCGCAGCGGAGCGCGCGGAGCGGACGCGGCGGCTCCCGGTGGACGAGGTGCTGACGATCCTGCGCTGAGGGTCAGGCTGCGGCGGCCTCGACCAGCGCGGTGCCGGTGATCAGGGTGGGTTCGATGGCGATCAGCGAGTCCATCTGCCGCTGCACCCAGGGCCGCAGCCGCCCGCCGTAGTCGGCGAGCAGCGACGGCGCGGTGATCGGGTAGGCGAGCCCGGTCACCACCACCGACCAGCCGAGCCGCAGCGCCGGGTCGATCTCGTCGGCCTCGTAGGCCACCACCATCGACCGGTCCTCCCGCACCGAGTGCGAGAACCCCGAGCTCAACGCGGTGCGCACCACGATGACCTGGTTGTCGACCAGGTGATTCACCGGTCGGATGGCGGGCAGGGCATTGTGCGTGAAGACGATCCGCCCGTACGGCACGCTCGCCAGCAGCCGCATGGCCTCGGCCCGGCCCAGGTCGACGGTGTGCCGGACCGGATCGCCGGTGATCGGACACGGTTCGCGCTCGGTCACCGGCCGCCTGCCTTCCTGTTCGGGGATGTCGCCTCCATGCCATCACGGGCGATGCGACCCGCCGCAGTGCCGAAGGTCACCGCGGCGACGGCCGATCGGCTCGTGCTGCGGGGACCGCTACCGGCAGCTCCGGATCGCGGTGATCGAGATGGCGACCCCGGCGACCAGCCCGGAGAGCACGAGCCCTGCACCGACCAGCACCGTCCGGTTGGCGTCGAGCGCGGGCCGCCAGCGCACGCAGCCGTCCTTGATCACGAAGGCGCCGACCGGCTTGGCGCTCAGCCCGAACCCGGTGCCCTCGCCGTGCTCGCCGTCGGCCTTGCCGCCGCCGCCGAAGCCGCCGCCGCCGCTCACCGCGGCGGCCGGGATGACCAGCACCCCGTCCCGCTCGATCGGCTCGCCGTACACCCGGCGCACCGTCATCGAATCCGTCGCCGCCGCGAGGATCTCGTTCGCCTGCATCCTGCTCCCTTTCGTCAGGGCCGCGTCAGCGACCGGTACCAGTCTCGGCGCGTCGGCCGATCCGGACCAGCGGTAGTGCAGGGGGCACGGCCGGGATGCGTTCCAGCACACCGCCCGCGAACACATCGTAGAGCGGCAGCGTCTCCAGGTGCACGTAGCCGATGTGGCAGTCGCAGGCGGCGAGCGGGCAGCCGCGCGGGCGCAGCGCCGCTCGGAACGAGCCGTCGTAGAGGTTGCCCAGCTCGGCGGGGACGAAGTGGCAGCGCCGCACGGTGCCCTCGCCGTCCACCGAGATCACCGACTCCCCGGTGCGGCAGGGCAGCCCCGCCGAGGTGTGCGGGAAGCGGCTGTAGCCGAAGAGCGGGTCGAGCTCGGTCCATGCCGCGGCCTCGGCGTCGGTGAGCGGGTGCCCGTCGGGGGCGTTCACCCACAGGTAGACCTGCTCCGGCAGGTCGGCGCGGAGCCTGCGGCCCACCGCCAGGTGCTCGGGGAAGCCGACGATGCCGACGCTGTAGCGGATGCCGCCCGCGGCCAGCTCGCGGCATTTGCCGAGGAACCGGTCGTAGGGGGTCTGGCCGGGGTGGAAGGTGCACCAGAGCGCGAGCGTCTCCGGGTCGGCCTCCGCGGTCCAGCCGGTGCGGCCGCTCAGGTTGGTCTGGATGGCGACCCGGCGCACCTGCGGCAACCGGGAGAGCTCGACCAGGGTGCGCCGGTACCAGGAGCGCACCAGCCCCTCGCCCCACGGGGTGAACAGGATCGACAGCTGGTCGCCGTGCTGTTCCGCCACCCAGGTCGCGAAGCGCTCCAGCGCCGCCCGGTCGGCGCGCAGCTGCTCGCGGCTGTCCCGCCGCTTGGCGAACGGGCAGTACGGGCAGTCGTAGTCGCAGGAGGCGAGCGGGCCGCGGTAGAGGATGGTCAGCCGCACGGCGTCACCGCGGCCGGTAGCCGGCCATGGCGGCGCGCACGCCGGGTGAGAAGAGCTGCGGGCCGAGCGCATCCGACCAGGCCAGCCCCTCCGAGGTGAGCCGGAGCAGGTCGGAGCCCGCGTCGGGGTCGAGCCAGCCGCGCTCGGCGAAATCGGCGAGCTCGGCCGGGAAGTGGTCGTGCGGGCCCGCGCCGAAGCGGGCGCGGTAGGCGGAGACGTCCATGCCGTCGGCCTGCAGCAGCGATTGCAGCAGGTGCCTGCGGCGCCGGTCGTCCTCGTCGAGTGCCCTGCCCACCTCGGCTCGGGTGAAGTCGGTGGTCGCGGTGTACTCGTCGACGATGCCGCGGACCTCGCGGGTCTCCACCGCGTAGTCGAAGGAGTAGTGCAGCCCGGCGGTGTAGGAGCGGGCGCCCGCGCCGAGCCCGACCATGCCGTCGGTCTGGCAGGCGTGGTCGGCCGGGGTGCGCGGCGCATCGGCGCGCCGGAACATCCGCATGGAGACCTGCTCGTAGCCGTTCGCCAGCAGGTGGTCGCGGCCCTGGGCGTAGAGCGCGAGCCGCTGGGCGTCCCACTCCGCCTCGGCCACCGGGGTCCGTCTGCCGAGCCCGGTGAGCGGGCGGACGTAGAGCGGGTACAGGTACAGCTCCTCCGGGTGCCAGGCGAGCGCCGCGTCCAGCGAGGTGCGCCAGGTGGCGGCGGTCTGCCCGTCGATGCCGTAGATCAGGTCGATGTTCAGGATCGGGATGCCGGACTCCCGGATGGCGGCCAGCGCCGCCTCCACCTCGTCCCGGCGCTGCGGCCGCACCGCCGCCCGCGCCTCCGCCTCGACGAAGCTCTGCACGCCGATGCTGGCCCGCGTGGTCCCGCGCCCGGCGAGCACCGCCAGCCGGTCCGGGGTCGCGGTGCCCGGCGAGGTCTCCACCGAGAGCGGGACCGCGCGCAGGTCGACGCCGATGCGCCGCTCGACGATATCGCAGAGCCGGGTCAGCTCGGCGGCGCTCAGGAAGGTCGGGGTGCCGCCGCCGAAGGCCGCGGTGGCGAACCGGACCTCGCCGTCGCCGAGCGCGGTGCGCACCGCGATCGCCTGCCGCTCGACGGCATCCAGGTAGCGGGTGGTGAGGTCGCCGGGCGCGCCGATCCGGGTGAAGAGATTGCAGAAGCCGCAGCGGAATTCGCAGAACGGCAGGTGGGTGTAGAAGGAGAGCGCGTCCTTCGGCTCGTCCGCCCAGAGCGCGCGCAGCGCGGGCCGGTCCTGGCCGAGCGGACGGTAGGCGGTCTTGTGCGGGTAGCCGTAGATGTAGCTCTGGTACGGACGCAGGTCGAGTGCGGTCGTCATGCGGGACCCCCGAGGAAGAACTGGGCGTAGGGCACCGTCCACACCGATTCGTGGCCGAGCCGGTGCCCGGTGTAGCCGTCGTCGCCGTAGGCGGTGCCGTGGTCGGAGCAGACGATGGCGAAGCAGCGCCGCCGCGCGCCCATGGCCGCGAAGAGCCTGCCGATGTGCCGGTCCACGTACTCCAGCGCGGCGGCGTGTGTCGCCATGCTGTCGCCGTCGGCGCGGGTGGCGCCCGGCAGGTGGAACCAGTTCGGCTGGTGCAGCGCGGAAACGTTGACGAAGAGGAAGAGCCTGCGCTCGGCGGGCAGCGCCGCGACCACCTCCTCGGCCTTGGCCACCTGCGCCTCGAACGAGCCGGGCGCGGCCACCGAGAACTCCGGCGACCAGTGGCTCTCCTGGAAGTAGCCGGGCAGCACCGACCCCATCGGGCCGCGCTTGTTGAAGAACCCGACCCCGCCGAGGCACACCGTGCGGTACCCCTCGGCGGCCAGCCCGGAGACCAGGTCCGGTGTGTCGTAGACCCAGGTGCCGGGCGCGGTGGTCTCGCTGCCCTCGAACCTGGCCGCGAAGAGCCGCGGGTGCGGCCCCGGCGCGGCCGGGGTGGGCAGGAAGCCCGCGAACATGGCCTGGTGCGAGGCGAAGGTGAAGTTGCCCGGCGCGTGCCGCTTTTCCCACACCCCGCCGGGCAGGTGCCCGGCCAGGTTCGGCAGCTTGCCCGCGGCCAGCAGCTCGGCGGCCACGTCGTAGCGCAGCGTGTCCAGGGTGACCAGGAGCAGGTCGTCGTGGCCGACCACGGTGTTCATGTCGGGCACGGCGACCTCCTCCCGATCGCGGCGAGCTGCGCCGCATAGGTGTCCAGCCCCTCCGCGCCGCTGCCGGGCAGCCCGGTGAGCCGGGGCAGCAGGTCGCCGAAGGCATTGACCTCGCCGACCGCCCAGCGCCGCCAGCCCAGCCCGGGCAGCAGGTCCACCCCGACCCTGGAGAAGCCGGGGAAGCACGCGGCCGCCGCCTCGGCGACCGCGAGCGCGCCGGCCCAGTGCTCCCCCGCCGCCGCCACGACCTCGGCCAGCTCGCCGCGCGCGCCGCCGAGGTGCAGGTTGGTGATGGCGGAGCTCCCGGTCCGCACCACGACGTGCGTGGCCCGCCCGGCCACCACGAGCACCCGCAGGTCGGCGCTGCGGCCGTGCAGCGCGGGCTTGGGCAGCCAGCGCTCCACGTGCAGCCCGTCCGGCGCCAGCGCGTCGATCACCGCGGCGACCTCGCGCTCGCCCCGGTAGCGGTGCAGCCGCAGCGAATTGAAGAGCCTGCCGCGCTCGTCGCGCTGCACCGAGGTGAGCGCCTGCACCCGGCCGCCGCCCGCGGTCTCCACCGCGAGCACCCCGGAGGCCGACGACCCGTGCGCGAGCTTGACGAAGGCGCGGCGCATGCCGGGCTCGGCCAGCAGCGCGCGCAGGTCCGCCCAGCCGCGCACCGGCGCGGCATCCGGCCCCGAGGTGGGCGAGGCGGGGACCGGGACCCCGGCCGCGCGCAGCACCGCGTGGCAGCGCCGCTTGTCGAAGAGCACGGCGAGGTCGGCAGGATCGTCCAGCAACTCGGCGCCGTCCGCGGCGGCCCGCTCGGCCACCGCCCGCGCCGCCGCCAGGAAGCGGCGGTACCAGCGCGCGGTGCCCTCGACCCGGGTGGAGTCGGTGTGGCCGCGCAGCAGCAGGTCCAGCTCGGGGTCCTCGCCCGGCGAGTCCAGCCGGACCAGCTCGCCCGGTTCGAAGGCGGCGGTGCCCGCCAGGACGGAGCGCCAGGACAGCAGCCGCGGGGCGGGAAGCCCGGCGCGGGCGGCGGCCGCGGCGAACAGCGCACTGCGCCGGTTCGCCGGCACGCCAACGACGGCGATCCGCAGGGCGGGGTCACCACCGCTCCCCGCGCGACCGTCACCGCTCTCCGCGCGACCGCAGCCGTTCCCCACGCGGCCGTCACCGTTCCCCACGCGGCCGTCACCGTTCCCTGCGCGGCCGTCACCGCGAACGGCGCGGCCGGCACCGCGAACGGGAACGCCGGGCACCGCGGTCACTCCGCGACGGCGGTGTAGCGGTCCTCGCGGCCGCGGTCCGCGGCTTCCCGCCCGGAGAGGTCGACCTCGACGCCGTCGGCGGTCAACTCGGCGAGCAGCCGGTCGGCCAGCGTCTCCCCGACGAAGTGGTGGTGCAGATCGAGCTTGCGCAGGTGGGTCAGCGGCTGGCCGCCGAGCAGCGCCTCGACCCCCTCGTCGCCGAGCGTGCCCATGGACAGGTCGAGCGTGTGCAGCCTGGCCACCACCGGCGCGCCCGCCAGCGCGGCGGCCACGTCGTCCTGGATGTCGCTGTTGCGCAGCGCCAGGTGCTGCAGCTTGGGCAGCCGGGTGCCGGTCAGGAAGGGCTCCAGGTCGTCGACGGTGGCGTCCGCGCCGTACCAGGAGGTGCCGAGCCAGATGTCGAGGTGCTCGAGCTCGGGGAACTCGCTGGCGCCGATCCCGCGCACCACGTCGGCCCCGAGCCCGCCCGCCTCCACGATCAGCGTCTGCAACGACTCGTGCGTGGTCGCCGGGAAGGCCAGGTTCTGCCCGCCGCGCACGCCGAAGGCGCGCAGATCGGGGAAGGCGGCCAGCAGCGGGGTGATGTCGCCCTGCTCGATCCAGGTGATCTCGGCCTGCTCGAAGGTGATGTCGCCGACGAAGAGCGCACGCAGCGCCGGAAAGCGGTCGGCGGCGCCGGTCAGCGCCTCGACCACGATGTCGACGCTGTCCTCGTACGCCTCACCCCACTGGCCCACCACCAGCGCGGTGACCTCGGTGGTGTCCACCGCGGCCAAGAAGCGGGCAAAGGCGGCGGGCCACTTCTCCGGGTCGTCGTCGTAGGGCTCGACGGCGATCCGCCACGCCACCTCGGCGGGGGCGGGCAGCGCGGTCGTGCTCTTGGCGTCGGGGAAGTCGAACACGGGCAGGCCGTGCCACTCCTTCAGGTGCTCACTGACGGTCATTCGTGGGGCTCCCAGCGGCCGGGGTCTCGGTGTCGGAGCAGTTCTATCAAGCGCTCCCGACAGACCGACCGGCCGGGACAGTTCCACGTTGGTGACCCACCTATGGTCATGCGATCCGTCAGCTGGACAGTGCGGGCGTGTGGTGGCGCACCTGCCCGATCCGGAGTAAGGGCCCGGCACGCGGCTGACCGCGCGGGTTTACCACCAACAAGTCGCGGCTACGGCCGCCGAGCGCTGACCAAGGACAAGCACCCGAACCAGCCGCGATCCGGCGGCGACTGAACGATCGGGTGCTGCCGGCCACCAACCGCGAGCGCCGAGTGCGGCCGATGGCCTCGGCGCGACTGCTCGAGGACCACCGCGGCGGGCGGCTGCGTGCGGCGATCGGAGACGCCCGATGAGCGAGCAACCCCGCACCGCTGCCGCGATAGCGCTGCCGGCCGAGCTCGGCCTCGACGCCGCCTCCCTGCCCCCTCGCCTCCGTCCGGATCGAGCCCGTCGTGCCGACCTTCGCCGAGTACATCGAGCGGCTCTCGGCAACGATCCTCACACTCGCGACAGCCACCTACGCAATCGACCGTCCGGGTTCCCCTCCGTGCCGCCCACCGGCCCTTGCCGTTTCGCGGTACCGATGTGGGCGGCCGCACCGGTTCCGGTTCGGGTGCACCGGCCCCCGGTGCTCACTTGTTGCAGATCGTGTCCCCGAGGTAGATGTTGCGAGCGGGATCTTTGATCGCACCATTGGCGCAGAACTGGGTGCGGCCGTAGTCGTAGCGCAGGTAGCGGGTGTAGATGGCGGTGCTGCGGGCGTCGACGTGGGCTTGGTCGTAGAAGTTGGTAGTCCGCCCGGCGTTGGCGACCAGATCGGTGGTGCCGATAGCCGAGACGGTCTTGGCCCACATCCCGGCCCCGCCCGGGCAGTTCCCGATCCGCAGTTCGACCGTGCCGAGCCACTTCGTGCCCGAGTAGATCCCGCGGCTCTTGAGCGTGGTGGAGTTCGAGCAGGAGATCGGATCTCCCAGCCCACCGTAGGTGCCCGCGGCCGCCTCGCCCGCCGAACCCAACCCGATCACCGCCGCCGCTCCGATTGCTGTCGCAGCCGACATTGCCGCGCGCATCGCTGTCTTCATCGACACCTCCCTGATCAACAAGCACGAATCCACAGGCAGGACTACCTGAATGCCCCGCCTTGGCGACAGACACTAGAGCTGTGCGACATGTTGCGGGCAATTAACTGTGGATTGTCGGATGAATGACCGACACGGAGTTGGCCGCTCCCGGCAGCCCCAGCCTGCACGGCCTCGGCGCGAAGGTGACGCGGCTTCCCCCATCGAAGCGGCGCGAGCACGCGGGGATTCAGTGCGGGCCGTGACCGCCGTTGATGTCCCAGAATTGGTTGACATTGTTGAGGCAGGTCCACTGCTGCAGCGCCGCGCCGCGTTTCGGGAGGTTCGTCCGCGACGGGTTGGGGTTCCACGCGTCGAGGCATTTGCCGCTGTGCCGGGCGCGGATGACCGTTCGCACGTTGTCGCAGAACATCCCGGGTCCGCACACCACGGTCGGGTCGGTGGTCGTCTCGAAGAACCACAGTTGGCTGGGGCCGCCGTGGCACCAGAACGTCTGTACCCGCGCGCCGTCGGCACCACTGGCGTTGTTGACGTCGAGGCATTGACCGTTCTTCTGCACCCTCAACTGGACGTCGGAGTTCGGATTGTTCGGATCGACCCGAACGATGTCGAAATGCTGATTGGACCCGCCCCAGTAATCCCAGAGCACGGTGAAGACGAAGTCCGTCGGGTCAGGAACATCTGCCACCAGCCGCGAGTAGTGGTTGACGATCGTGAACGGATCGGGCGGGTGGGCAGCGGCGTTCGGCGTGAACAGGCCGACTCCCATCGCGAGCACGGCCAGCAGCGTCAGGCGCGCGAATTGTTTTCTCATGGCGTCATTCCTCGTTGATTCGTGGTCGACCGATCGAGGTGCGGTGCCGCGATAGTCGATGAGCATAAATCGTCACATAAGAGGCCCGTCTCGAGACCGCGTAGCGGACTACCTGCTTTCGCGGGATGTGGTGGCGCCCGTCCCGACGGAACAGTGATGGCCGGGACCTGTCGGACCCCCGCGCTAGCTTCCTTGTCGAGACCGGCGCAGCGGGCGCGGGCGAACGTCGCGGGGAGAAGCCATGTTCCGACAGGGAGACGTCCTGATCGTGCCGGTGCCGGAGGAGTCGGTGCCGCGGCAGGCGATCGACGCCGCGGGCGAGCCGCGGGATGCGCGCGGGCGGATGGTGCTGGCGCTGGGTGAGGTGACCGGGCACGCGCACGCGTTGGTGGCGCCGGGCAAGCTGGTACGCACGGGGGCCGAGCGGATGCTGCTGCACCTGCCGGAGGGCGGGCGGTTGAGCCATGAAGAGCATGCGGCCATTCCGTTGCCGCGCGGCTGGTACCGGGTGGTTCGGCAGCGCGAGTACACCCCGTCCGCCATCCGTATCGTCGCCGACTGAGCACGGGAGCACCGATGAGCATCGACAGCTGGCGCGCGGTCGCCGCCACCGCCGCACCCGCCGACCGGCCCGCCGCCGAGGCCGCGGTCCGGCTCGCCTACCACCGGGCCGGGCTGCCTGCCCCAACCACCGTGATCTGGGCCGATTCTCCGTCGACCGCCGTCACCGCCGTGCGCGGCCTGACGAATCCCGGTGCCTCCGTGCGCGATCGGGTGCGCACCAAGCCGTGGGCGGCGGAGCGGGCGCGGCTCACCGCCGAACTCGGCCAGGACGGGTGGGCCGCGCACTGGGCCGACACCGGCGCCCGGCTCTGGGATCTCACCGGGGCGCTGACCGGCGTGGTGCGGGAGGCGGTGGTCGCCGCGCAGACCGATGCCGTCCTCGGGGCGAACACCAAGGGCCGCAGGCGGGTCGAGAGCGGGATCCGCGCCATCCTGCTCGACGCCGTGCTCGGCCAGCACGATGCGCCCTGGCTCGCCGCCTTCGACGGCGCCCCCGCGCTGGCCGGGGTGGCGGGCGTCGCCGGAGCCGCGGGCTGGTGGTGGCCGTACGAGCACGCCGTCGTGCTCAGCGAGCGCCCGATCCGGTTGCTGCGCGACGAAGCGGGCAGGCTGCACTGCGGCGACGGCGCCGCGCTCGCCTACCCGGACGGCTTCGCGCTGCACGCCTGGAGCGGTATGCCGGTCCCCGCCGAGCTCGTCGCCGACCTCGGCAGCCTCACCCCGGAGCGCATCCGGGTGGAGGAGAACGCCGAGCTGCGCCGGGTCATGCTGGAGCACTTCGGCTACGACCGCTACCTCGCCGAGTCGAATGCCGAGCCGGTGCACCGGGACGAGACCGGCATTCTCTGGCGCATTCCGCTCCCCGGTGACGAGGACGTGGTCATGGTCGAGGTCGTGAACTCGACCGCCGAACCGGACGGGAGCTTCCGCACCTACTGGCTGCGGGTGCCGCCGGGCACCGCCACGGCCAAGGCCGGGGTGGCGTGGACCTTCGGGCTCGAGGAGGACGAGTACGTGCCGTCGCGCCAGACCTGAACCTGGCGGACACGCCCGCGCGGCCCGGCCGCGATGAACACCGCGGTGCGGCGGGTTCCGGCGCAGCGGTGCTCGCGGGCACACGCGTCTTCGCTCCCGGCGCACCGAGGGAGGCAGGCGGGCGCTCGGGAACGCCACCGCGTCTGCGAATCAGACCGGCGTCGCCTCGAGGGCTCGGTCCACCACCGCCACCATCCTGGCGCGGAAAGCCTCCGGGCCGAACGACTCCGCGTGCGCGCGGATGGCGGAGGGGTCGTAGGCGGCGACCTCGTGCGCGCCGATGACCTCCGCGAAACCCTCGAGCACCGCGTCGTCGGCGCCTGGGGGTACGTGCGCGCCGCTGACCTCGGGCCGGACGGTGTCGAGCGCGCCGCCCGACCCGACGGCGAGGACGGGGGCGCCGCAGGCCATGGCCTCGACCGGGACGATGCCGAAGTCCTCGATGCCAGGCATGAGCAGGGCGGCGCAGCGGCGGTACATGTCGACCAGGACGTCGTCGGGGGCGGCGCCGAGGAAGGTGGTCTCCGGCCCGGCGAGCGCCTCGAGCCGGCCGCGGTAGCGGCCGTCGCCGACGACGACGAGGCGGCGGCCGGTGCGCTGGGCGATGCGGATGGCGAGGTCGGGGCGCTTGTAGGGGACGAGGCGGCCCGCGAAGAGCAGGAAGTCCTCGCGCGCGACGGCGGGGGCGGGGGCGAAGCGGTCGAGGCGGACCGGGGGGTGGACGACGGTGGCGGGCAGCCCCCACCAGTCGCGGACGCGGTCGGCGACGGCACGGGAGTTGGCGACCACGCCGGTGAGGCGGGGGGCGGCGGCGAGCTCGGCGCGCTTGGCGAGGACGCCGAGCGCGGCGAGCGCGGTGCGGCCGAGCGGGCCGCCCGCTTCGCGGGCCCGGAAGGCCGGGTCCCAGGCCCAGCGGGCGGGGCTGTGCACGTAGGCGACGACCGGTGCGTCGGTGGCGAGCGCGGCCTGGACGGCGAAGGCGTGGTGGCTGACGACGACGGCGTCGAAATCGCGCAGCGGCAGCCCGCGCAGCGCGCGCGGAACGAGCGGGAGCAGCGGGGCGTGCGAGCGGCGGCCGGTGGCGGCGTGCAGCCGGTTCAGCCAGGTGGTCTCGACGGTGTCCCAGGGCGGGTGCGCGATGTCGGGGGCGGCGGCGGGGTCGACGAGGGGGGCGAAGACGCGGGCCTGCGGCCAGGCGCGGGCGAACTCGCCGACCACGGCTTCGGAGCCGCCGTACTCGGTGAACCGCTCGTGCACGATGGCGATCCTGGTCATCGCAGCACCTCCGCCAACCTGCGCGGCGCGGCGGTGGCGCGCAGCGCGGGGGCGACCGGGCGGCCGTCGAGCAGGCCGTCCACGGAGCCATGGGCAATGGCCCGCGCGTAGACGGCGGCGGCGCCGCGCACGGCCTCGACGGTGTGGTCGATGTCGGCGTCGGTGTGCGCGGCCGAGGTCACGAAGGACTGGCCGAGCACGCCGCGGCGCAGCAGCTCGCTCAGGAACAGCGTGCGGAACTCCTGCGAGGGCTGCCCGGCCGGGTCGAGGGTCTGGAAGACCAGGCAGGAGGGGCGCCCGGCGACCCGCAGGTACGCGCCGACCCCGGCCTCCGCGACCACCGCCTCGAACCCGGCGCGCAGCCGCTGCCCGGCGCGCTCCATCCGGCCCACCGGGTCGGTGGTGGCGTAGGCGTGCGCGACGGCGCGGAAGGCGGCCAGCCCCCCGGTCTCCGGGCCGTGCGTGGTGGAGAGCAGGAAGACCCGCGGCTCGTCGGTGCGCAGCCCGCCGCGCTCCATGAACTCGCGCTTGCCGGCCAGCGCGGAGAGCGGGAAGCCGTTGCCCATGGCCTTGCCCCAGCAGGACAGATCGGGCACGACGCCGTACACCGCCTGCGCGCCACCGGCCGCCCAGCGGAAGCCGGTGATCATCTCGTCGAAGATCAGCAGCGCGCCGTAGCGGTCGCAGAGCGCGCGGACCGCGGCCAGGTAGCCGGGCGGCGGCTCGTGCAGTGCCGTCGCGGCCTCCATGATCACGCAGGCGACGTCGCCGCCTGCGAGCACCGCCTCCAGCGCGGTGGCGTCACCGTACGGGAAGGAGACGGTGCCCGGCTCGGGGATGCCCGCCGCCATCGGGGTGGTGCCGATGAACCAGTCGTCCACCGAGAAGAACGGCTGCGCGCAGGCCGCGACGGTCACCCGGCCGGTGACGGCGCGCGCCAGCCGGATCGCGGCGGTGGTGGCGTCCGAGCCGTTCTTGGCGAACTTCACCATGTCGGCGCCGGGCACCAGCGCCAGGAATTCCTCGGCGGCGGCGAGCTCGAGCATCGTGGGGCGGGAGAAGTTGCTGCCCTCGGCGATGGCGGCGGTCACCGCCTCGACCACCGGGCGGTAGCCGTGGCCGAGCGTGACGGCGCGCAGCCCCATCCCGTACTCGACGAATTCGTTGCCGTCGCAGTCGGTCACCCGGCAGCCGCTGCCGCGCACCAGCACCGGGGCCATCCCCTCCGGGTACTGGTCCTCGGCCCTGGCGTAGGTGTGCGCGCCGCCGGGCACCAGTTCGTGCAGCCGCGCCTGGGCGGCTCTGCTCCGCGAGAAGTCGGTCACACCTCGCTCCTTCCCGGCTCAGCAGCCGATTTCGGTGAAGGCCCTGAGGTAGCCCGCGCTCTGGCGGACGTACATCCAGGCGGTGAAGGCGAGGTCGGTGCGGGCCGGGCTGGCCACCATGGTCACCTCGCCGTCGAAACACTTGCCCACGATGTATCGGGCGCGGGACACGTGCGGGGTGAAGGTGACGACGATGATGTGCCGCCAGTCCTCGGCCGCGGCACGGCGCCGGATCTCCTGCGCCTCGCCCTGGGTGGTCCACGGGTCCGGCTCGAAGCAGGAGACCCGGAACGGGTGCTCCCCTGCGCAGTAACGGGCCATGACCGGGTCGGCCAGCCCGGTGGAGGCGGAGATGACCAGCTCCGGCGCGAGCCCGCGCTCGGCCAGCTCCAGCCCGACGTCGAAGCGCTCGTAGGGGGTGCCGCCGAGCACCACGATGGCGTCGGCCGGGCGCAGCGGGTCCACCTGCGGGTGCACGAAGACCGGTACCCCTGCCACCGCGCCCGCGCCGAGGACCAGCAACAGCCCGGCCAGCCCGACCACCACCCGGCGCAGCACCGGCCACCGCGGCCGGGTGGCGGGCGCGGGGTCGGCGGGTGCGGGCGGCGGCGTGGTCATCTCAGCGGGCGGGCCGATCCTTGCCGAGCGGGGCGGTGGTCAGCGCGCCGTTGGGTGCGACCACGAGCCGCCAGTAGCCGCCCTCCGGGTCGCGCAGCACCACGCCCGCGTCGGCGCGGTCGGAGACGTAGGCGCCGCTCGGCAGCACCGAGGCCACCGCGGCGCCGTCGGCGGCGCGCGCCCGCAGGATCTCGCTGTCCCCCGCGGCCTGGGCGGTCACCGTCCCGGTGAAGCTGGGGCGGTGCGTGCGGCCGCGGCCGATCACCTGCCAGTGCTCCGGGAACGCCGCGGCCTCGATGTCGTCGCCCGCGCTGGAGATCAGGTTGATCGCGGTGCCCTCGGGGCAGCGCTCCGGGTCGATTCGGAGCTCCACCGGCCGCCGCCCCGGGTCCGGGTCGAAGGCGATGTTCGCCAGGTACGGCTGGCGGCAGTGCACCAGGTCGAGCACGACCGAGCGCGCGGAGACCTTGCAGTTCACCATGCCGAACTGCGACGGCCCGCCCTGCCCGTTCACCCCGACCTGCACCGCCACCTCGGCGCCCTCGAACCAGATGTTCGTCAGCCACCAGTTGTTGGCGGCGCCGTCGATCAGGATGTGCCGGTCGGTGGTGGTCAGGTCGTTGTCGGAGACGAACTCGCTGTTGCTGATCGAGAGCCCGGCATTGTGGTCGTTGCCGGTGCCGAGCACCCCGACCCAGTTGCTGGTGAACTTCGAGGAGGTCACGTAGTTCTGGATGCACGAGGTCACCATGCCGACCCCGAAGTTGTTGATGTCGCAGTCGATGAACGAGGTGCCGCCGGTGTTGCTGTCCAGTACGACGCCGCGCTGCTGCAGGTAGCGCGGGTGGTTGTCGCTCAGGTGGTTGCCGCGGACCAGCACCTGGTCGAAGCTGCACCGGAAGCAGTTGCTCAGCCGGATCGCGGTCGCGTTCGCACCGGTGAGGTAGAACCCCATGCGGGAGAAGCGAACCCGCTGCTTGTCCCGCAGCGACACCAGCGTGGTGTCCCGGTCGCAGAACACCGTGGTGACGTCGGCGCCGTCGCCGTAGATCACGGCGCCGTCCGGCAGGTCGGGCCAGGCGGTGACGGTGTAGTCGCCCGCGGGCAGGTAGATGACGGGGGGCGCGCCGTCGGTCTTCGCCGCGGCGGCGATGGCCGCGGTGTCGTCGGCCTTGCCGTCGCCGACGGCGCCGAACTCGCGCACATTGCGCACGGTCGGGCTCACCGGCCCGGTCCGGGCCGGTGCCTCCGGCGCCTCACAGGCGACCAGCGGCACCGCGGCCGCGCCGAGCGAGGCGGCCAGCAGGTGCCGCCGTCGTAAACCGCTCACTGCTCCCGCCCGGCTTCGGTCGCGGGCGCGGTGCGCTTCGGGCCGCGCCGGGTGAGCCGCCGCCACCAGCCGCGGCCGGTGTCGACGGTGACCAGCCCGGTGATGGTGGCGCCCGCGGCGGTCAGCGTGGCCAGCGCGGCCTCGGCCCGGTCGGTGCGGGCGTCGCCGAGGACGACGACGCCGACGGTGCTCGCCGCGCGGCTCGCCACCGCGACGGCGTCCGCGCTGTCGCCGGGGGCGGCGGTGTCGATCAGCACGTGGTCGTACTTCTCCCGGACCGCGCGCAGCACCGCGACGAACCGGCCGGAGGCGAGCAGGTCCTGGGTCTGGCCGTCGGCGGCGCCGAGCGGGAGCACCGCGAAGTTGCCGCCCGGCCACGGGGTGACGGCGTCGTCCACCGAGCCGTCGCCGCGCAGCAGCGCGGCCAGCCCGCCGGTGTGCCAGGCCGCCGCGACCGAACTCGGCACCTTCTCCGGCTGCGGCCGGTTCTCCGGGATGGCGCGCAGGTCCAGCTTGGTGGTCTGCTGGGCGGCGTTCTCCTGGCCCTCGCCCGCGCCGACCAGCGCCAGGTCGGGCTGCGGCTGCGGGGCGCCGTTGCGCACCGGCCAGTCGATCTCCGGGGCGGGCAGCAGCGCCGAGCTGCCGGTGCGGGTGGTGTCGGCGTCGATCAGCAGCACCCGGCTGCCGGTCGCGGCCAGCGCCCCGGCCAGCCCGATGGCCAGCGCGGGCTCGGAGTGCGCGCCGATCCCGGTGAGCAGCACCGTCTTCGTGGCCTCCGGCAGCCGGGAGCGCAGCGCGCGCAGGTCGTCGCGCTCGGTCGCCCCGCCCAGCGCCACCGAGCCGAGCAGGGGCCGCCCGAGCGGGGCCAGCTCGGCGCCGGTGCGCACCTTGCGGTCGAACAGCTCGAGCAGCAGCGCGATCCCGCCGCCGAGGACCAGCCCGGCGACCGCGCCGAGCGCGAGCAGCTTGCTGTTCCCGCGCGCGGGCTCGGCGGGGCGCTCGGCGGGGTCGACCACGGCGACCCGCGCCTGCGGCGCCGCGGTCTCCTCGATCGTCTCCAACTCGCTGACCAGCGCGCGGAACTGCGAGACGGTCTCGTCGGCGAGCAGCCGGGCGCGCTCGGCCTCGGTGTCGGTCACGGTGATGTTCAGCAGCGAGGTGGCGGGCGGCGAGTCCACCGAGACCTTGCCGCGCAGCTCGTCGCGGGTGAGCCCGAGCCCGAGCTGGCCGATCACCCGGTCCAGCACGAAATCGCTGCCGACCAGCTCCAGGTAGGAGCGCACCCGCTGCTGCGCGGCGAGCCCGCCCTGGTACGAGTCGGCCACCGAGGTCCCGGTCGCCATCGACACGTACACGGTGCTGGTGGCGCTGTAGCTCTTCGGCGTCGACTGCGCCGAGAAGGCCGCCAGCGCGATACCGAGCACCAGCCCGACCAGCAGGACGGCCCAGCGGCGCCGCACGATCGCCAGGTAGTCGGAGAGTTCCCTCATTGTTTTCCTTCGCTTCCCACCGGCACGGGGACTCCTGCCGCGACCGGCGCCGTCGTTCGTTCCCGGTGCCGCCGCCACTCGCCCACCGCGAGGCGGACCATCCAGGCCAGTACCACCACTTGCAGATATTTGCCGAGGACCTCGGCGGTGCCGAGCATGCCGCGCTCGAAGACCACCGGCACCTCGATCAGCCCGATCCCGAAGAGCACCGGCACCAGGTGCCGCGCGTACAGCGAGCGCGACCACGCGACCAGGACGATCGCGGTGAACGTCACCCCGATCACCACCCCGGCGTAGCCGCCGAGCACGTACCCCTCCGGAATGCTGCCCTCGGCCAGCGACACCGAGACCTGGCTCATGTCCACCGAGGCCCCGCGCACGTCGGTCGCCCACGCCGTCCCGGACTGCAGCTTCTCGCCGGGCAGCAGCTGGCCGGGGACCAGGCTGCGGGCCAGCGCGGTCAGCACCTGGTCCGGGGTGAGCCAGCTGCCCGGTTTCGTGTAGTAGGCGTCGGTCGCCGCCTCCAGCAGGTCGAAGCGGCGCAGCAGGCTGAGGAAGGGGCGCACCGGCTCCGGGTAGGCGGCGTCCACCGAGGCCGCCTGGGCGCGCAGGAACGGCGTCGACTTGAGCGACTGCAGCCAGTCGAAGCCCGCGATCCCCGCGACCGACACCGCGCCGATGCCGAGCACCTTGTCCCTGGTCCAGCCGGTCAGCGCGAAGCGGACCGCGACCGCGAGCGCGGCCCCGAGCACCGGCGTCTTGGACTGGATGGCGGTGGTCCACCACAGCTCGCCGAGGACCAGGAGGCCGAGCAGCAGCATGGTGTCGCGGTTGCGTGCGGGCCTGGCGAGCACGATCAGCCCGACCGCGCCGAGCGTGGCGGGCATGGCGAGCAGGCTCAGCACCGGCGAGGCGCTGGCCACCTCGCCCGCCGCGCCCGCGGAGCCGGTCGCCACGCTGGCCAGCCGGGCCAGCGTGCCGAGCACGTAGAGCACGCCGAGCGTGGCGATCATGTCCGGGTCGCCCGCGAGCGGCACCGGCCGCGGCGCACGGCCGTTGCGGCGCGACCACAGCGCATAGCCGAGCATGAGCAGCGCGTAGAGCACCAGGCCGAAGGCGACCGGGGTGAGCGCGGCCTCGATGCCGCGGTCGTAGCCGAGCGCGACCAGCCGCGGGTCGGCGATGTTGTCGCCGAAGCTCGACGCGGGCTGCACCACGAGCAGCACCACCGGCCGCGCCACGTACGACATGGTCCAGTACAGCGCCTGGGCGATGAGCAGCACCCGCAGCACGCCGGAGAGCAGCAGCGCGGCGATCACCATCGTGACCAGCGCGGCCACGATGATCATCAGCGGGGTGTTGCCGATCAGCACTCCGGCACCCTAGTCGAGCGCATTCAGGATCTCCCGCGCGCGGTCGGCGTAGCTGTGCCCGCCCTCGACGATCCGCCGGTACCCCGCCTCGGCGATCTTGGTGGCCTGGTCCGGGAAGAGCGCGCAGCGCTCCAGGATCTCGTCCAGTTCGTCCCGGCTGGAGAACAGGAAGGCCTCGGCGCCGTCGTCGAGCAGCTCGGCGTGCTCGTCGGTGCGCTCGCCGACGAAGAGCCCGCCCGCGGCCGGGACCTCGAAGGTGCGGCAGGTGTGGGTGTCCCGGTTGTCGGAGTTGAGCAGCACCAGGTTCGCCGTCACCGAGGCGACGGTCATCGAGAAGTCCTCGCCGAAGACGCCGCCGGTCACCTCGGCGCGGGTGGTGCGCAGCCGCCGCACCCGCCGCCAGCCGGGTCCGGCCACCAGCAGCTGGGCGCCGTAGGTGCGGGCCAGCGAGACCATGCCGTCGCGCCGGTCCGGGCGGCAGGCGCCGATGAAGCCGACCAGGTACTGCCTGGTGGTGCGCCGGGCCGCCGGGTGGTGCCAGGCGGGGTCGTAGGCGCTGCGCACGAAGAGCGTCTCCTTGGCGCCGCGCGCCATGAGCTCGCGCAGGTTGTGCCGCTTGGTGGTGACCACCAGGTCCCACTCGGACTCGTGCGCCAGGTAGTCCGGGGTGGTGTTCTGCGGGTTGGCGACATCGTCCGGGCTGTAGTGCACGTGCAGCGCGGCCGGGATGTCGAGCAGCCTGCGCTGGTCCAGGTGCACCGACTTGAAGCCGAAGACCAGGTCGGGGCGGAGCTCGGCGCCCGCGCGCTCCAGCCGCTGGTGCACCCGGTCCACCGTCCACGGCGCGCGCTGCTCGTGCGACTTGGCGTAGAGCCAGGAGGGCGAGAGCCGCGGCGGCAGCGTGGCCGCCGTCGAGTCGATCACCATCACCTCGTGCCCGAGGTGTCGGAAACCTTCGGCGAGCGAGCGGGCGTTGCTGCCGAGCCAGTCGTCGCCGACGAAGAGGATCTTCATCGCGTCCTTCTTTCCGCGGCCGCGGGCACGAAGCCGCCCGCGGCGCGTTCACGCACGATCAGCCCGCGCGTGCGCGCGAGATACCAGAGTGCTACGGCGAATTCGGCGGCCACGATGCCGCCGACCAGGGTCCAGACAGAGTGCGTGCGCGCGGCGACGAGCAGCGCGATGCCCGCGATGCAGGTGCCGACGAGCGCGCCGATCAGCACGCCGACGGTGTCCTGGCGCACCGGCAGGATCGCGGTGGTGATGAAGGAGGTGATGGTGGTGGCCGGGAGGATGAGCGCCTCGAGCCGCAACAGCGCCACCGCGCCGGTGAACTCGTCGCCGAAGACCAGCGGCACCACTAACGGCGCGATCAGCCAGAGCAGCGCGCTCGCCGCGCACGCCAGCCCGACGCAGACCGCCAGCGCGCGCAGCGCGTCCGGCCAGAACCGCTCGTCGCCGCCGCGCTTGGCCATCCGGGGCAGCAGCGCGAAGCCGATCGCGTCGAGCAGCGACTGCACCGCCCGGACCAGCCGGTCCGAGGCGGAGTACAGCCCGAGCGAGACGGCGTTGAGCACCGAGCCGAACACGGTGGCCGAGCCCTGCCCGTAGCTGGTCGTCAGCAGCCGCCCGGTGACCACCGGCGCCGCGGCGCGCAGCAGCGCGGCGACCCCGCGCGGGCGGCCGGGCGGGCCGAACCCGCGCCAGGTGTCCCACCAGGTCAGCACCACGCAGAGCACCGAGTTGCCGAGCAGGCAGAGCAGCGCGACCTCCGCGGTCGGGATGCGCGGCAGCAGCAGGATGAGCAGCAGCAGGTACGCGACCCGCGCCACCGCCTGGTAGAGCGTGGAGGCCCCGAACCGGCCCTGCCCGATCAGCAGCCAGTCCTCGGACATCGACCAGACGCCGCCGACGAACAGCCCGAGCGCGATCATCAGCAGGTACTCGGGGGCGCCGACGGCGAGCACGACGGCCAGCACCAGCGTCAGCACGCCGAGGATGCCGCCGCGGATCACCAGGTAGGTGCCGCGGGTGCGGTTGATCGAGACCCGCTGCTCGGCCGGGGTCCTGGTCTCGCTCGACTCCTGCACCCGGGCCGCCATGTAGGAGGTGATCCCGAGGTCGACCAGCAGTGAGCCGATGAAGTACGAGGACATCCCGACGGCGAGCAGCCCGAGCCCCTCGGTGCCGAGCACCCGCGCCATCAGCGGCAGCGTCGCCACCGTCACCAGGTACTGGCCGTACTTGCCGAAGCTGACGTAGGCGATGTCGCGGACCACGCCGAGCAGCTCGCGCAGCTTCGACACCGGCTCCTCGGGCGGTGCCTTCGTGATGACCGGCAGCTTCTGCGTCGGCCAGTCCATGAAGGCGGGCATGACCTCGGTGGGCGGGTCGTACTCCGGCATCCGCATGCCGTCCAGCGACACCGGGTAGTGCCGGTGCACGATCCGGATCGGGACGGTGATCTCCGAGTAGCGATTCACGGCGCGGGTACCGCCGTCCGCCCGGTCACGGTCGCCAGCAGCCCGGTCACAGCCGCCGCGGTGGCCTCGATCCCGAAGTCGCGGGAGCGCTCGACGGCCGCGGCGGCCAGCCGGGAGCGCAGCGCGGGGTCGGCGGCGAGCCGGTCCAGCGCGGCGGCCAGCGCGGCCGGGTCGCCGGGCCGGACCAGGATGCCGTCCACCTCCGGCCGGACGATCTCGGTGGGGCCGCCCGCGTCGGCGGCGAGCACCGCGCACCCCGCGCGCATGGCCTCGACCACGACCTGCCCGAACGGCTCCGCGGTCACCGAGCAGTGCACCGCGATGTCGGCGGCGGCCAGGTACCGCTCCGGATCGGCGACGTGGCCGGTGAACTCGACCGGCACCGGCAGCGCGGCGGCCAGCTCCTCGAGCTGCGCCCGGTACTCCTCCTCGTCGAAGAAGGTGCCGCCGACCAGGGTCACCGCGGCGGGGCGGTGCACGGTCAGCGCGAGCGCGCGCAGCAGCACGTCCTGGCCCTTCCACGGGGTGAGCCTGCCCGCCAGCACGATCCGCACGGCGTCGGCGGGGCGCTGCGGCGCGCGCGGCGGCGGCGCGGTCGCCTCGATGCCCGGGTACGCCACGACGGCGGGCCGGTGCCGGGTGGACAGGGTGCCCAGGGTGGCGCGGCTGTTGGCCACGACCCCGCGCGCGGCCCACCGGCCGAGCACCCGCAGTGCGAACGCGAGGACCCGGCCGAAGTAGTCGGCCGAGATCCGGTCGTGCACCTGCCACACCAGCGGGATTCCGGCCCGCCGCGCCGCTACCGCCCCCATCAGCAGCGCCTTGGTGCTCTGCGCGACCAGCACATCGGCCTCCGCGCGGCGCAGTGTGTCCCCCAGGGCGCGGCCCAGCCGCACCAGCTCCAGCGCCCCGCCGACCAGCCGCAGCGGGCCGGAGCCCGCGATGGTCAGCGAGCGGCTGTCGAACCCGGTGCGCTGCACGGTGACCGGGATGTCGCGGGCGCGCAGCAGCTCGACCAGCGGGCCGTTGGCGGTGAGCAGCATCGACGGCCGCACCGCCGTCCCCGCGCGCAGCGCGGTGAGCAGCCGCAGCGTCGCCAGCTCGGCGCCGGACGGCGCGGCGGTGTGCGTGAGGAAGACGGCGTCGATCATCCGGCCAGCTCCCGGTAGAGCGCGACGTGCCGGTCGGCGGCGGCCGTCCAGGAGAAGGTCTCGGCGTGCGCGCGGCAGCGCTGCGGGTCGGGCAGCTTGCCGTCGAGCGCGGCGACCAGCCTGGCGGCCAGCGCGGCGGCGTCGCCGGGCACCACGATCAGCGATTCGTCGAGCTCGCGCACCGAGTCCGGGAGCCCGCCGCAGGCGGTGACCACCGGCGCCCGCCCGGCCGCCAGCGACTCCAGCGCGATCAGCCCGAACCCCTCCAGCGCCACCGACGGCACCACCGTGAGCGCGGCCTCGGCGTACAGCGCGGCGAGCTCGTCGTCGCGCACCCGCCCGGCGAACCGCACGCTCGCGCCGAGCGGCCCGGCCTGCGCGCGCAGCGCGGCCTCCGCGGTGCCGGTGCCGACGATCACCAGCCGCGCCTCCGGGTGCTCGGCCAGCACCGAGGGCCAGCCGCGCAGCAGCACGTCGATCCCCATCCGGTGTTCCAGCCTGCGCACGCACAGCACCAGCGGCGCCGCCCCCGCGGGCGCCGGGCGGAACTGCTCGAGGTCGACCCCGGGCGGGATCACCGAGATCGCCTCCGCGCGCACCCCGTAGTCGGCGACGAGCAGGTCGCGGAAGTGCTCGGAGAGCACGACGAACCGGTCCGCGCGCAGCGCCCGCACCCGCTCCAGCAGGTACTTGGCGCGGGTCGCCGCGGCGCCATCGCCCGCCATCCTGCTCTCCGCCGCCCACGGGCCGTGGAAGTGCACCACCAGCGCCGAGCCGCGCCGAGCCGGCGGGCCGTAGAGCGCGAAGTGCCGGTCCAGCACGGCCGTTCCGGCCGGCGCGTCGGCGTAGGCGGTGCGTGCCCGGTGCAGCGTGGAGCCGCCGGTCGGACCCCACGAGCGGGCGCCCGCGGGGGCGTCGCCGAAGGCCGCGGCGTCGACGGTGACGTCGGTGCGGCCCGCGAGCGCGGCGTGCAGGTCGGTGAAGTAGCGGTTCAGCCCGCCGTGGGCCGAGCCGAACCACTCCGACCCGGTCATGTGTACCCGCGGCGCGGTGCCCGCGGTCATGCCCTGCCCCCGCGGCGGCGGGTGCGAATCAGGTGCCCGGTGCGCACCCGCAGCCGGTGCAGCGCGGCCCTGGCCAGCCGGATGTCGCCCACCGCGACGTCGAGCGGGGAGAGCAGCCGCGGGCAGTCGCGCGCGATGCGGTGGTGGAAGCGCAGCATCTCGGTGAGCTTGCTCAGCGACGAGGTGCGGCTGGAGAGGTTGAAGGTCGAGTTCCGCCACGCCGCCGCCACCTCGGTGAGGCCGTAGAAGAGCCCGAACTGGCCGACCCGCGCGAACAGGTCGACGTCCATCGGGAAGACCAGATCACCGCGGAGCCCGCCGACCCGGTCGAAGTGCTCGCGCCGGAACATCGCCGCGGCGGTCGGCCCGAAGTCGGCGGGGCCGCGCCGGACGATGGTGCGCGCGAGCGTCCGCGGGCCGTGCACGCCGTCCAGCCCGGGCAGCCCGAGCCCGGTCTCCACCAGCGCGCCGCCCTCGTCGATCACCTGGAACCGGGACGAGCTCAGCACGAAGGCCGGGTCGCGCATGACCTCCAGCTGGGTGGCGAGCGCGCCGGGCAGCAGGATGTCGTCGGCGCAGACCACCTTGACCAGCTCACCGGTGGAGTGCCGGATGGCCCGGTTCCAGTTGTCGCCGATGCGCAGCGTGCTGTCGTTGCGCTCGACCCGCACCCGCGGGTCGTCGAAGGACGCGGCGATCTCGCCGGTCTCGTCGGTGCTCGCGTTGTCGAGCACCAGGAGTTCGAACTCGACGTCCTGGCTCAGAATCGAGCGCATCGTCGGTTCCAGGGTCCGTCCCGCCTGGTAGGCGGGAACACAGACCGAAAGGCTGACCATATCCCCTCCTTTTAACGGGATAAAAATGAATTCAGCAACGCGCTGGCAATATGGCGGGAAATATCGGACCGGCCGCGATCGGCTCGGGTCGGGTGGACCGGAAACAGGTCCCAAGGTCTTTCATAACGCCCTCATCACGTGCAGCTCCCGAATTTCCGTCAATTCCAATTCGAAGGAGCAATGGCCAAGCTATCTTGATTCGACCAGCGGGGAAACCCCGGATTGTCCCCAGTGGGCGACCTCACAGCGGGCTCGCCGACGAGCCAGCGCCCGGTCAGCTCGGGGTAGCGCTCGGTGACCTCGGCCAGCAGGTCGGGCACGGTCAGCAGCACCCGGTCCGGCCGCGCGGCGACCAGCTCGGCGGGCGCGATGATGGGGATGTCGGTGCCCGGCATCCGCCTGCCCTGCTTGGCGGGCGCGGCGTCGGCCACCCCGGCCAGCAGCTCCCGCCCGACCCCGGCCAGGCAGAACAGCGCCACCGCGCGCGAGGCGGCGCCGTAGGCGTACACCCGCGAGCCGCAGGCCGCCTCCGATTCCAGTGCGGCGCGCAGGTTCTCGCTCTGCCGGTCGGCCGCGCGCTGCAGCCCGCCGACGAATACCGGGTCGGCCGACGCGGCCTCGCGGGCCAGCACCCGGCGCACCGCCGCGTCCGGCTCGGCCGCGCCGTGCACCGCCGCGATCAGCACCGTGCCGCCGTACAGCTCGAAGTCCCACGCCGTGACCACCGACATCCCCGCCGCGCCGAGCATGTCGCGCAGCACCGCCAGGCTGTAGTAGGCGAAGTGCCCGTGCCGCAACGCATTCCACTGCTCCCCCACGACAATGGTGTGGATCGGATGGTACTGCACCAGCAGCACGCCGCCGGGGGCGGTGGCGGCGACGCGCTCGGCGACCGCCGCGCGCTGGTCGCGCTCGTGCATGAGCCCGAAGCAGTCGAGCACCACGTCGGCGGGGTCGGTGCTCGGCGTGTAGCCGCGGGCGGCGAGCAGCTCCAGCCAGCTCCCGCCGTGCGGGCTGCCGAACTCGCGCACGGTGCGGCCGCGCAGCACCCCGGCCGCGGCGGCCAGCGCGACCGCGGCGGCGGCCTGCTCGCGCAGCGCGCGCGGCTCGACGCCGCGCGGCTCGGCGGTCTCGGTGTCGTCCGCGGCCAGCTGAGCCAGCCCGCAGGCCGCGCAGAGCGCCATGGCCAGCGGGTGCGCCGCCTCGTCCGCGCGCAGCGGCTCGCTCGCGAGCGGGAAGTGGTCGGCGGCGGGCATCGAGCCGAGGTCGAGCACCGTGGTCATGGCTGCGCTTCCGCACGCCAGGCAGCTGCTCATGGCACGATCACCCGGTGCGTATCGAGCGGACCGAGCTCTCCGGCGTCCTCCTGCTGATCCCGACGCCCTTCCACGACGACCGGGGCTTCTTCACCCGCACCTTCGACACCGAGCTCTTCGACGCCGCGGTGGGCGCGGGCGCGAGCGCGGCGTTCACGCAGGACTCGCAGTCCCGCTCGGTGCGCGGCGTGGTCCGCGGGCTGCACGGGCGCCGGGGTCGCGGCGAGGCCAAGCTGGTCCGCTGCGCGCACGGCGCGGTGCACGACGTCCTGGTCGACATCCGCCCCGATTCCCCGACCTTCGGTCGCAGCCAGGCGTTCCTGCTGGACGACAGCGACTTTCGGCACCTGTACGTACCGCCCGGCTTCCTGCACGGCTTCCAGGCGCTGACCGCCACCGCGGACGTCTGCTACCGGATCGACCGCCCGCACGACCCCGCCGAGGACCTCGCGGTGGCGCACGACGACCCCGACCTGGCGCTGACCTGGCCGCAGCCGGTCACGGTGGTCTCCGCCCGGGACCGGGCGGCGGGCAGCTGGCGCGAGCTCGCGGCCGCCGAGCTCACGCATCGGCGCTGACCCGGCGCAGCTCGGCATCGACCAGCCCGCGCTCGCCGAGCGCGCGCAGCACCGCGAGCCGGACGAAGGTGGAGCCGAAGGCGTCGGCGGTGAGCCCGCGGTCGCGGTACTCGCGGTAGAGCTGGGCGGCGCCGTCCCCGATGCTCCAGCGCGCCTCGAAGCCGAGGTCGCGCCGGGCGGCGGCGAAATCGACGCGGTACGAGCGCGGGTCGGCGCCGGACTCGCCGGTGATGACCACCTCGGCGCCGGGCACGACCTCGGCCACCGCGTGCGCGATCTCGGCCACCGTGCGGTTGTTCCGCTCGGTGCCGATGTTGTAGGCGCGGCAGTGGATCGCCTCGACCGGCGCCTCCAGGCAGACCGCGAAGGCCTCCGCGATGTCCTCGGCGTGCACCAGCGGCCGCCACGGGGTGCCGTCCGAGAGCACCTTGACCACGCCGCTCAGCACCGCGTGGCCGACCAGGTTGTTCAGCACGATGTCGGCGCGCAGCCGGGGCGAGAAGCCGAAGGCGGTGGCATTGCGCAGGAAGACCGGGGCGAAGCTACTGTCGGCGACGGCCAACAGATCGTCTTCCACCCGCACCTTGCTCTCCGCGTACGGGGTGAGCGGGCGCAGCGGCGCCGACTCGTCGACCAGGCCGTCCCCCGCCGCGCCGTACACCGAGCAGGTGGAGGCGTAGAGGAAGCGGCGCACCCCGGCCTCCTTGGCGAGCCGGGCCAGCCGCACCGAGGCGTGGTGGTTGATGTCGTGCGTGATGTCGGGCACCAGCGCGCCGAGCGGGTCGTTGGAGAGCGCGGCCAGGTGGATCACCGCGTCGAAACCGGCCAGCTGCGCGGCGGTGACGTCGCGCAGGTCGACGGCGAGCCCGGGCGGGTCCTGCGGCGCCGCGCCGAGCACGCAGTCGGCGAAGTACCCGGTGTCGAGGCCGGTCACCTCGTGCCCGCGGGCCCGCAGCAGCGGCACCATGACGGTGCCGAGGTACCCCTGGTGCCCGGTGACGAGAACCCGCATCGTGCTACCCACTTCCCGAAAATTCAGCACGGCCCATGTCCAGCACGGCCTTGTCCAGCAGAAAACCCTCCGCGTACCGCGCGTGGCACTGCACCCCGCGCAGCCGCGCCAGCCCGAGGAACGACTCGTCGTCGAACCAGTCCCGCCCGGCCTGCGAGGGGTAGTGCCGCGCCAGCAGCGCCGCCTTCTCGGCGGCCACCTCCGGCGCCACCGGATGCAGCACCGTCGGGCGCGGAGTATCGGTCTCCCACTTGAGGATCTCGTAACCGAGCACCAGATGGTTACGGAACTCGGTCGGCACCAGCTCGGCCAGGGTGCGGTGGTCCTGGTGCGCGTCGCCGCGGTGCGGCGCGAAGACCAGCTCCGGCTCGGTGCTCCGGCGGAATTCGGCCAGCGCCTCCTTCACCCGCTCCCAGTGCGCGGGCACCCGCCCGTCCGGCACGTCGAGCACGGTGAGCACCAGATCGGCGCCGGGACAGAACGATTCGAGCGCGGCGCGCTCCTCGGCCGCGCGGGCGGTGCCGCCGCCGGAGAGCACGAGTGCGCGCACCCGCAGCCCGGGATGCGCGCGCGCCAGGGTCAGCAGCGTCGCCCCCGCGCCGATCGCGATGTCGTCGCAGTGCGCGCCGAGCAGCGCGATCTCGGTGAGCCGCGCCGGTACCAGCGAGATCACGAGGCCGGACGCTCCCAGACCATCCACGGCCGGTCGCCGCGGTGGTAGCCGGTGTCGAGCTCGGCGCGCTCCTTGAAGGTGTCGGCGGGCTTCCAGAAGCCGAAGTGCTGGTAGCCGAAGAGCCTGCCCTGCGAGGCCAGCGCGCCGCAGGCGTCCTCGACCAGGTCGCCGCCGGGCGGCAGGTGCTCGAAGATCTCCTGGGTGAGCACGAAGTAGCCGCCGTTCTCCCAGATCGGCAGCTTGGCCACCGGGGTGATCTGCTTGACCTCGCCGTTCGGCAGCACGTCGACGCAGTGGAACGACGACTGCGGCGGCACGATCAGCATGGAGGCCGCGGCGCCCGACTCGGAGAAGCGCCCGACGACCTCGTCCAGCGGGGCGTCGGTGAGCACATCGGAGTAGTTGGCCAGGAACATCTCGTCGCCGTCCAGGTGCGGGCGCGCCCGGCGCAGCCGCTCCCCGATCGCCGACTCCAGCCCGGTGTCGACGAAGGTGATGGTCCAGTCCGCGATATCGGAGTCGAGCAGCTCGACCTCGCCGCCGCGGATGACGAAGTCGTTGGACATCGTCTCCTGGTAGGTCAGGAAGAAGTTCTTGATGTGGTGCGCGCCGTAGCCGAGGCAGAGGATGAACTCGGTGTGGCCGTAGTGCGCGTAGTAGCGCATGACGTGCCAGATCAGCGGGCGCGGCCCGACCATCTGCATGGGCTTGGGGACCACGTCGGTGTCGCTGTTGCGCATGCGCATGCCGTAGCCGCCACAGAACAGAACGACCTTCATCGGGTGCCGACCTCCGTGTCAACCAGGTCGACCACGCGCACGGTGGGCAGCGGGAAGACCAGCCGGCCGCCCCACGCGCCGATGTGCCGCAACTGCGCGGTCAGCTCCGTCTCGAGATTCCAGGGCAGGACCACGACCACGTCGGGGCGGTCTTCGTCGATCCGCTCCGGCGGATGGATCGGGATACGGGTGCCCGGGGTGAACTTGCCGTGCTTGTAGGGGTTGCGATCGACGGTGTAGGCGAGCAGGTCGGGCCGGATCCCGCACCAGTTGAGCAGGGTGTTCCCCTTGCCCGGCGCGCCGTAGCCGACCACCGTCCTGCCCGCGGCCCGCTCGTCGAGCAGGAAGCGGAGCAGGTCGTGCCTGACCTCCTCGGCCTTCGTGCGCAGGACCGCGTAACCCGCGACGGTGTGCAGCCCGGCCTCGGCCTCCAGCGCCAGCAGCTCGGCGACCCGCGCGGTCGGCTCGGCCACCGCCTCCGGGCGGGCCCAGATCCGCAGCGAGCCGCCGTGCGTCTCCAGCAGCTCCACATCGGCCACCGCCAGCCCGGCCACCGCGAGCGCGCGCTGCGCGGCGAGCAGCGTGTAGTACTGGAAATGCTCGTGGTAGATGGTGTCGAATTGGCCGTAGCGGACCAGATTCAGCGCGTGGTGCACCTCGATCGAGATCCAGCCGTCGTCGGCCACCAGCCCGCGCAGCGCGCGGGTGAAACCGCGCAGATCCGGGATATGGGCGTAGACATTGTTCGCCACCACCAGATCCGCCGGGCCGTGCTCGGCCCTGACCCTGCCTGCCAGCTCCTCGTCCAGGAATGCGGTCAGCGTGGGCACACCGGCCTCGCGCGCCGCGGCGCCGACATTCACCGACGGCTCGATCCCCAGGCAGGGAACGCCCGCCGCGACCACATTGCGCAGCAGGTATCCGTCGTTGCTCGCCACCTCGACCACGAACGATCCGTCGTCCAAGCCGAGCCGGAGCACAGCATCCTCGACGAAGGTCTTCGCGTGCCGCACCCAGCTGTCCGAGTACGACGAGAAGTAGGCGTACTCGGTGAAGGTCTCCTCCGGGGTGATCAGCGCGGGAATCTGCAGCAGCAGGCATTCCGCGCAGACCCGCAGGTGCAGGGGGTACGCGGGCTCGGGCAGATCGAGCTCGGCGGCGGACAGGAACTTCTCACAGGGTGGTGTGGCTCCCAGGTCGACCACACTGGTCAGGCTGGGCGAATCACACAGACGACAACGCACACGGGCTCCACATCGAAACAACAATCCCGCCGGCGGCGCCCCGCAGCCCGAGAAGTCACTTCTCTACCGACCGGGACAAAAAGTAACATCCCCGCGCAACCGACGCGACCCGAACACTGACCGATTCCGCCCCGAAAACCTCGAACAGCTTGTTTCGAGTTACCGGTCGCACCGACCGGTGTCCGGGATCACCGCGGCCACAGCGCGTCCCGGCCCGCCTGCGCATTTCCGTACGCGCGTACCGGCCCACGTCATACCGATCAGTATGTGCTTGTGACCTGGCTCCTACGGGTTGTGCGCGGCGATCATCGGGGGCAATATCTTCGCAACAGATCGGCCCGGCTTCGATTCGCACCGTCGCGACGCCGCCGGACGGGCTGGGTCCCGAAGAATTCCTCGTTTTCCTACGGTTGCGAAGAATTCGCGCTTCAAGCTTCAAGCAGGTTGTTTCACAGATGGTTCTCGAGCTCAGCGGCACCGGCGGTGCCGTCGACCTGCGCCACCACTTCTCCCGCCCCGGCGAGCGAGACCGCTGGCGCGTCAACTACGTCCGGCGACTGGTCGCCACCGACATCACGGCGATCGCCGCGGGCGCGCTGCTGGCCCAGCTGATCGACGTCGACTTCACCGGCGCGCGCCCGGTCACCTGGGCCCCGGATTTCGGCGCCGCCGCGATCGCGCTCTCGGTGGGCGTCGTCGTCGCCTGGTCGCTCGCGCTCGGCTGGAAGGACACCCGCTTCCACCGCACCGTCGGCAGCGGGAACGAGGAGTACCGGCGGTTGCTGTCGGTGACGCTGCACCTCTTCGGCGCCATCGCGATCGGCGCGCTGGTGCTGCGCGCCGACGCCGTGCACGACCACCTGGCGGTGGCGCTGCCGGTCGGGCTGGCCGGGCTGGTCGGCACCCGCGCCGTCTGGCGCCGCCACGCGGCCAGGCACCGGGCGCTCGGCCGGTACCGCCGCTCGGTGCTGGTGGTCGGCGGGCCGGAGTCGGCGCGCGCCATCGCGCACAACTTCGACCGCAACCACATGTACGGCTACCACGTCGTCGGGGTCTGCACCGCGGCAGGGCCGAACCCGGAGGAGCCCGGCTCCATCGCGGTGGGCGGGCGCGAGATCCCCATCGTCGGCGACGACCGCTCGGTGATCAGGGCCGCGCGGCGCACCGGCGCCGACACCGTGGTGGTGATGGCGACCGACCGGCTCGGCCCGCGCGATATCCGGCACCTCGCCTGGGATCTGGACGCCTTCGGCGCCGAGTTGATCGTCGCGGCCGGGATCATGGACGTCTCCGGCGCCAGGATGTCGAGCCAGGTGCTCGCGGGCATGCCGATGCTGCACATCGAGCGCCCGCAGTACGACCGCACGCTCTCGCTGCGCAAGGCGGTCTTCGACGTCTGCTTCTCCGCGCTGGTGCTGCTCGCGATCTCGCCGATCCTGCTGCTCATCGCCGCGGCGGTGAAGTTCACCAGCCACGGGCCGGTCTTCTACCTCTCCGAGCGGATCGGCATGGACGGCAAGCCGTTCCGGATGATCAAGTTCCGCAGCATGTACGTGCACGCGGACAAGCACGTGCACACGCTGATCTCGGAGAACGGCGGCAACCCGCTCTTCTTCAAGATCAAGAACGATCCGCGGGTGACGCCGGTGGGGCGGTTCCTGCGCAAGTACAGCCTGGACGAGCTGCCGCAGTTCTTCAATGTGCTGCGCCGGGAGATGAGCGTGGTCGGCCCGCGCCCGCAGGTGCGCCGCGAGGTGCACTCCTACGACGGCGTCATGCGGCGCAGGCTGCTGGTGCGGCCGGGCGTGACCGGGCTGTGGCAGGTCAGCGGCCGCTCTGACCTCTCCCCCGCGGAATCGGTGGAGCTGGACATCTCCTACGTGGAGAACTGGTCCATGGCGCTCGATCTCTGGATCATCACCCGGACGCTGCGGGCGGTCGCCGAGGGCGAGGGCGCGTACTGACCCGATCCCGCCGCACCGACGGGGGGTGGCGGGGTCGTTTTCGTCCGGGGGCGAAGTTGGGGTGAAGGCTCGAGGCAAGCCGGGCTGGGCCGGGCACAGGCGGGCCTGGCACTGGCTGGTCGGGCCGGGGCACAGCCGGGTCGGGCCTGGCACAGCCGGGTCGGGCCGGGCACAGGCAGGCTGGGCCGGGGCAGTCGGGGGCAGAGGCCGCGGCAGGGGGCGGGCCGGAACAGGCGGAGGTCGCCCGGGGATAGGCGGCACCTTAGGCTGCGTGGCATGCGTTCGCTCGCCCTCGCCGCCGCCATCTGCCTCCTGGCCGTGCCGGGGGTGGCGCACGCGCAGGCGTGGGGCCCGGCGCAGCTGGCGCACCCGTTCCTCGGCCCGGCCGGCTCGGCGACCATGCACGGCGATGCCGGATCCTCGGACACCACACCGTATCCCGGGCCCGGCACCCGGCCGCTGACGGTGCGCGCCGATCCGCTCGCCGCCGCCTGCCCCACCCTGCTGCAGGGCCGCGACGGCCTGGTGGTCGCGCTCTGCACCAGCATCGCGGGCCAGGTGCCGACGGTGCACCTGCTCGATCCCGAGCACGGCTCGCTCGCCGCGCTGCCGCTGGTGAAGGGCAGCCTGCTCGGCGGGGTGTACGCCTACCTCGACCACGAGGACCGGCTGGTGGCGGTGGACGGCGAGCGCGCGCTGATCCGGGTGGCGCACCACCGGGACGCCGACGGCCGGTGGCGGCTGGCGATCGCCGAGCGCACCGACCTCGCAGCCGCGATTCCGCAGGGCGACAGCGTGACCGGGCTGGTGCCGGACTGGTCGGGCACCGTCTGGTTCGCCACCGGCCGCGGCGTCGTCGGGGTGCTCACCCCGGACGGCGGGACCGCGACGGTCGACCTCGGCGAGCAGGTCGCGAACAGCATCTCGGCCGCGCCGGACGGGCGCGTCGCGGTCGCCACCACGCACGCGCTCTACGAGCTGACCGCCGCCGACGGGGTGCCGCGGATCGCCTGGCGCGCACCGTACGACCGCGGCAGCGCGCGCAAGCCGGGCCAGCTGAGCCACGGAACCGGCTCGACCCCCACCTATTTCGGCCCGGACACCGGCTCGGAGTACCTGACCGTCGTGGACAGCGCCGACGCCGGGGTGCGGGTGCTGGTCTTCCGCTCCGGCACCGGCGAACTCGTCTGCGCGCAGCCGGTGCTCGCCGCGGGCGGGCCGGGCAGCGAGAACTCGCCGGTCGGCGCCGGGCGCTCGGTGTTCGTGGCCGGGACCTACGGTTATCCGTACCCGACGGTGCCCGGTGACGCCGGGCCCGCCGTGCCGCCGGCGGCGCCGTTCACCGGCGGGATGACCCGGGTCGATGTGGACGTGGCAGGGTGTCACACCGTGTGGGACAGCGGAATTCGCAGCGCCGCGGTGCCGCACCTGTCGACCGCGGACGGCCTGCTCTACACCCTCACCCGGCACGGGCCGGAGATCGCGACCCCGGCCGACGGCTTCTCGGTCACGGTGCTCGACCCGGCCACCGGCGCGGTGCTCGCCGATTCTCCCGCACCGGGGACGGTCCTCGACGACCCGCTGCAGATGTCGCCGCTGATCCTGCCGGACGGCCGGATGCTGCAGGGCACCGTCACCGGGGTGCTGCGCATCGGCTGAGCGCGGCCGCCACCCAGCGGTCCGGCACCGCGGCCTCGGGCGCCGCCCCACGCGCGGGCCCGCGCAGCTCACCCGATGGTCGCGTGCATCTCCCACACGATCACCTCGGCCGCGCCGACGGCGTTCAGCCGCTGCCCGCCGGCGCCGGTGAACCGCACCGAGTCGCCCTCGGCCAGCGGCCCTGTCCCCTCCAGCTCGACCGCGCCGCGCGCGACGAACAGGTGCAGGAACGGCGCGTCCGGCAGGGTGATCGGCGCGTCGCCCGCGCCGATCCGGGCCACGTGCATGGTCGCGTACTTGTTCGCGATCCGGATGGCGGAGTGGTCGGCGTACTCCTTCATGCCTGAGGCCACCGGAACGAGTCCGCCGGAGAGCAGCGCGTCGTCGATCTCCAGCTGCTCGTAGCCGGGGGTGATCCCGGACTCGTCCGGCAGCACCCACATCTGCACGAAGTGCACCGGCTCGTCGTGCTGCTGCGCGAACGACCCGGTGGCGCCCTCGAAGCGCCAGGAGTCGTTCTTCTCCGAGTGCAGGATGCCGGTGCCCGCGCTCATCCGCTGCGCCAGCCCCGGGTAGATCACGCCGGAGTGGCCGGTGGAATCCTGGTGTACCAGCGAGCCGCGCAGCACCCAGGTGACGATCTCCATGTCCCGGTGCGGGTGGGTGTCGAAGCCCATGCCCGGCGTGACGATGTCGTCGTTGTTCACCAGCAGCAGGCCGTGGTGGGTGTTCTGCGGGTCGTAATGCTGCCCGAAGGAGAAGGAGTGCTTGGAGTCGAGCCAGCCGATCCGGGTCTTCAGCCGGTCGCCTGCGCGGCGGACGTCGATCTGCGGGGTGGTGGGAGCGGACACGGTGCCTCGATTCCGAGTTCGTTGCTTTGTCAACTACTTGGAGCGTACTCGATATCGTTGCCTTGTCAACCAGTGCGCGTACGCTGGAGCCCGTGACTGCGACACGCTGGCTCGACGCCGACGAGAACGAGCTATGGCGGGCCTATCTCGACGCCACCCGCCTGCTCTTCCGCGCCCTGGACAAACAGCTGACCCGGGACGCGGGCATCGCCTTCGCCGACTACGAGATCCTGGTCCTGCTCGCCGAGGCCCCGGACCGGCGGCTGCGGATGAGCGCGCTCGCCGAGGCCAGCAGCACCAGCCGCAGCGGCATCACCCGCGCCGTCACCCGGCTGGAACAGTCCGGCCGGGTGCGCCGCGCCGACTGCGAGTCCGACCGCCGCGGGGCCTGGGCCGAGCTCACCGACACCGGCGCCGCCGAGCTCGCCGCCGCGAGCCCCGGCCACGTCGCCGCGGTCCGGGACGCGCTGCTCGACCGCATCGATCCGGCCGACGTCCCCGCGCTCACCCGCGCCTTCCGCGCGGTGCGCGATCATGCCAGGGTGACCTCCGACGAGCCGGGAGCCCGGCATGAGTGACCGCATCGGGATCGACGAGCAGAGCCCATCCGTCTACAAGAGCCAGGTGGGGGTCGCGTTCGCGGCCAAGCAGGCGGCGAAGCGGGCCGGGCTGGACCGGCTCCTGGTCGAGCTGGTGAACGTGCGCGTCTCCCAGCTCAATGGCTGCGCCCGCTGCCTCGACGTGCACACGAGGGCCGCGCGGGAGGCGGGCGAGACCGAGCAGCGGCTCAACGTGCTGGCCGCGTGGCGCGAGGCCGGCGTCTACAGCGACCAGGAGCGGGCGGCGCTCACGCTGGCCGAGGTCGTGACGGTGCTGCCGCCGCCGGACGAGCAGGAGCGCGCCTACGCGGCGGCCCGCGAGCACCTGGACGACCACCAGTTCGCCGCCGTCGCCTGGATCGCCATCACCATCAACGCCTTCAACCGGATCTCCATCGTGAGCGGGCACGAGGTGCACCCGCGGGGGTGAGTCACTCCGGCGCGGGCTGCACCATCATCGCCAGCGCCACCGGGACCAGCAGGTCGACCAGCTCGGCCACGGGCGGGCGCGGCTCCATGAGCAGCCACTCGTGCGCGACGCCGTTGACCGCGCCGATCAGCGCGCCCGCCGCGAGCGTCGGCTCGCCGCGGACGTGCGCGCCGGGGCCCGCGATCGGCCCGACGGCCATCTCGATGAGCAGGCTCCAGCCGTGCCGTCGCTCCCGGCGGTGCCGCTCCATGCGCTCGCTCACCCCGACCACCTCGAGGAAGGCGACCTTGGCGCGGTAGGGGTCGGCATCGATGGAGCCGAGGTAGGCGGAGAAGGCGGTGGTGAGGCCCGCGCGCGGGTCGCGGGCGGGGCCGAGCCGGGAGAGCGCGGTGCCGACCGCGGCGGCGGCCTCGTCCTGGATCCGGTCGTAGGCGGCGACCAGGACGTCCTCGCGGGTCTCGAACTCCTCGTAGAACTGCCGCTTGGAGAGCCCGGCGGCGGCGCAGACGTCGGCGAGCGAGCAGTGCGGGTAGCCGCGTTCGGCGAACAACCGGGTCGCCGCCGCGACGAAGCGGGCGCGCCGCTCCTGCTTGCGCTCGGAGATCGCCCGACCCCCGTACTGCCTGCCGGTGGTTGTCACGGCACCTACTGTATCGGCCGATCAACGCCGGATTCACCCGGCAGCGGGGCGAGCGATCTCGGATCGCCCCGCGGCGGGCGGTGTGCCACCGCCCGGGTCGATCAGGAGCCGTAGAACGGCTCGCCCTCCAGTGACTCCGAGCTGCGGCCGTCCACGCCGACCGGGACATCGCCCTCGAGCGTCACCCGATAGAGCACCCGGTCGTGCTCGAGCTGCCCGGCGTCGGCGATGGCCAGGTGCGCGGTGGCGCGGTTGTCCCAGAACGCGACGCCGCCCGCGGCGGCCCGGTTCTCGAAGGTGTGCTCGGCGTCCAGGGTGTCGACGAAGTCGCGCAGCTCCTGCGGCAGGTTCTCGTAGGCCGCGACCAGGTTGATCCAGGCCGTGTCGCCATCAAGTCTTTCGAATTTCGATCGGCATGATCGAGTTCGTTGCCTTCGGCAATGAGTCCATCGCACTGTGTCGGGGGTGTGCGGAGGAGGAGAAACGGTGTCGAACGCGAAGTGTCGCCGTCCATGAGTTTCGGGAGGGGCGCGCTGCTGGCAGGTGTCGAGGAGCAGCCGGGCGGGGATTCCCGGACCCTGCGCACCGGGCTGGCCATGATGTGGCGCGGCTGCCGCGACCGGCCGCTCGCCGCCGCGATCGCCATCGGCTGCGCGCTGATCAACGCGGTCTGCATGGTGCTGGCGGCCAAGGCGGTGGGCTGGGCCACCGACCACGTGGTGCTCCCGAGCTTCCGCGACGACCGCTTCCCGCTCGGCGCGGCGCTGTTGGCGGCGGGGTTCGTGCTCGGGGTGTCGCTGCTGCGGATCGTCACCATCATCGGGCGCGGCGTCGCCACCGGGATCGTGCAGTTCGGCGGCGAGGCCGCGGATCGCAGGGCGGTGGTGGCGCAGTACCTGCGGCTCGGGGTCTCCTGGCATCGGCGCAGGCCCGCCGGGCAGCTGGTCTCCGGCGTGGTCTCGGATGCGGAGACGGCATGGGATCCCATGCAGCACTTCCCCTTCGCCACCGGGATGGCGGTGATGCTGCTGCTGGTCATGGCCGATATCGCGCTGGTGGACGGCTGGCTGGCGCTGGTCGCCGCGGTGCTCATCCCGCTGGTGTTCGCCGCCAACCTGCTCTACCAGCGGGTGCTGGCGCCGCGGGCGCGGGTGGCGCAGCGGCACCGCGCGGTGCTCAGCGGGCTGGCGCACGAGGCGGTGGCAGGCAGGCAGGTGGTGCGCACGCTCGGTATCACCGACCGGGAGATCGAGCGGTTCGCCGCGGCGGCCGACGAGTCCCGTGCCGCCAATCGCCGAATGGGTAACGCGGGCGCGGTCTTCGACCCGGCGATCGAGCTCATGCCGCCGCTGGCCGCGCTGGTCATCCTGGCGGTCGGGGTGGCCAGGGTGCAGGACGGCCTGCTCGGGGTCGGTGCGCTGGTCGAGGTGGTGTACCTGCTGATCACCACCGCCATCCCGCTGAACGTCATCGCCCGGTTCCTCGGCGTGCTCCCGCTCGGCGTCGCCGGGCACACCAGGGTGCAGCGGGTGCTGGCCGCCACCGAGCGACCGGCCGCCGGGCAGCACCGGCTGCCCGAGCGGGAGCGCGGCGTCGGGCTGGAGCTGACCGGCGCCTGGTTCGGTTACGGCGAGCGCGGCGACGCCGCCGCGGTGCGCGACCTGACGCTCGCGGTGCGGCCCGGCGCGGTGATCGCGGTGGTCGGGGCCACCGGGGCGGGCAAGAGCACGCTGCTCGCGCTGCTCGCGCACCTGCTCGAGGCCGATCGCGGCGGTGTCGCGGTGGGCGGCGTCGACACCAGGCTGCTCGCCCCCGACGCGGTGCGCCGCCGGACCGCGCTGGTCACCCAGAACGCCTTCCTCTTCGCCGACACCGTGCGCGCCAACGTGACGCTCGGCGCGCCGGGGTCGGTGCGGCACGCGCTCGAGGTCGCGGGAGCGGCCGATTTCGTGGCGGCGCTGCCGGACGGGGCCGACACCGAGCTCTCCGACACCGCGCAGCTCTCCGGCGGGCAGCGGCAGCGGATCGCGCTGGCGCGCGCCGTCTTCCGGCGGCCGGGGCTGCTGCTGCTCGACGACGCCACCTCCGCGCTGGACCCGCTGGTGGAGCGGGCCGTGGTGGAGGCGCTGCGCGCCGAGTACGCGGGCGACGCCAGGCCCGCGACGGTGGTGCTGGTCGGGCACCGGGCCGCGACCATCGCGCTCGCCGACACCGTCGTCTTCCTCGCGGCCGGGCGGATCGTCGCGCACGGCACCCACGCCGAGCTGCTCGAAGCCGAACCCGGGTACCGGGCGCTGCTCGGCGCCTACGACGCCGCGGAGGTGCTGGGATGACCGGGCCGGAGGTCGCCGCTTCCGAAGCTCGGCGCTACAGCACCACCGCCCTGCTGCGCCGGGTGCGCCGCGACACCGTCCTCTCCCGCCGCGCCATCGCCGCGATCCTCGCGGCCGCGGCCGTCGCCGCCTCCGGCCGCATCGTCATCCCGGTGACCATCCAGTACGCGCTGGACCACGCCCTGCTCGCGGAGGTGGACGCCGCCACCCGCACCAGGGTGATCACGCTGGCAGTCGGCGTCGGCGTCGGCGGGGTGCTGCTGGCCATGCTCAGCTCGGCCTTCATGAACTTCCGGCTGGTGAGCACGGTCGAGCGGGCGCTGCGCGACCTGCGGGTGGCCGCCTTCGCCCGCATCCTGCGGCTCTCCCCCGCCGACCCGCGCGCCGACTCGGCCGGGTCGCTGGTGGCCAGGGTGACCAACGACGTCGACGTGGTCACGCTGTACGCGCAGGCGGGCGGGATCACACTGGTGCAGAACATCTCCCAGATGCTGCTCGCCCTGGTGGTGATGGCGGTCTACTCCTGGCCGCTGGCGCTGCTGGTGCTCATCGTCGGCATTCTGGTGCCGGTCGGCGGGCACCTGCTGCAGCGCTGGGTCGCGCGCCGCTTCGACGCGGTGCGCGGCGCCGTCGGCGACCTCTACGCGGTGCTGCTGGAGCTGCTGGTCGGGATCGACACCATCCGCGGCTACGGCATCGAGGAGCGCATGCGGGCCCGCGCCGACGCCCGGATCGACGCGGTGTGGGCGGCACAGCGGCGCACGCTGTGGCCCATGGGGTTCAACGTCTCGGTGGGCGAGGTGGCGAGCGGGTTGATCACGGCGTCGGTGCTGGTGGTCGGTACCGCGGCGGGGGTCGGGGTGTTCGGGGTCGAGCTGGGGCTGAGCGCGGGCGGCATCGTCGCCTTCCTCTTCCTGGTGACCTTCTTCGTGCGGCCCATGCAGTTCGCGGTGGCCAGCCTGGCCGACGCGCGCAATGCCGAGGCCGGGCTGCACCGGGTGGTGGAGATCCTGGACCTGCCGGTCGAGGCGGCGCGTGCGGGGGTCGCGCTGCCCGCCGGACCGCCCGCGGTGCAGCTCACCGGGGTCGGCTTCGAGTACGTGCCGGGCAGGCCCGCGCTGCGCGGGCTGACCGTACGGCTGGCGCCGGGCGAGCACGTCGCGGTGGTCGGCGAGACCGGCTCCGGCAAGAGCACCTTCGCCAAGCTCGTCACCAGGCAACTGCTGCCGACCAGCGGCGTGCTCACGCTCTGGGGCGCCGACCTCACCGAGATCACCGACGAGGCGCTCACCCTGCGGGTCGCCATCGTGCCGCAGGACGCCTTCCTCTTCGACCGCACCGTCGGCGAGAACATCGCGCTCGGCCGGGCGGGCGCCGATGCCGTCGCTGTGCACGGTGTGCTGGAGCAGCTCGGCCTCGCCGACTGGGTCGCCGCGCTGCCCGCCGGGCTCGACACCCCCGTGGGGCAGCGCGGCGAGGCGCTCTCGGCGGGTGAGCGCCAACTGGTCGCGCTGGCCAGGACCGCGCTGGTGAACCCGGATCTCCTGGTGCTGGACGAGGCCACCAGCGGCGTCGACGCGGGCACCGATGTCAGGGCGCAGCACGCCCTCGCCCGGCTCACCCGCGGCCGTACCACCCTGACCATCGCGCACCGGATGCACACCGCCGAGACGGCGGACCGGGTGCTGCTCTTCCACGACGGCCGGATCGCCGAGGACGGCCCGCACGACGACCTGATCGCCCGCGGCGGCCGCTACGCCCGGCTGCACGCCGTCTGGGCCCGCGACAGCCGGGTTCCCGGCTAGAAGGAGACCACCATGCCCCGCAGACTGCACCTCAACGTCGGCGTCAACAGCACCGGCTACCACGGAAACTCGTGGCTCGCGCCGGACGCCGCCTGGGACCGGTGGGTCTCGTTCGAGCACTACGTGGCGGTGGCCGAGCTGGCCCGCGGCGCCGGCTTCGACGCGGTCTTCCTCTCCGACCACCCCGCCCTGCAGCGCGCCCCCGGCAACCGCCCGCTGCACACCCTCGACCCGATCGTGCTCTGCACCGCGCTCGCCGCCCGGGTGCCGGACATCGGGCTCGTGATCACCGCCTCCAGCTCCTACAACTCGCCGTACAACCTGGCGCGGCGGCTGGCCAGCCTGGACCACATCTCCGGCGGCCGGGTGATCTGGAACGTGGTCTCCAGCTTCAACCCCGACATCGCCGCCAACTTCGGCGCCGCACCGCTCCCCGGCCGGGCCGAGCGGTACCGGAGGGCCGATGAATTCGTCGCGGTGGTCCGGGAGCTGTGGCGCAGCTGGGACCACGACGCCGGCACCGCGCCCGCCGCGCTCGGCGACCCGCTGTGGACGTCGTCGAATGCTCGCACCATCGACCACCACGGCGCGTTCTTCGATGTGCGCGGCCCCTTGAACGTGCCGCTCGGGCCGCAGGGGTATCCGCTCATCGCCCAGGCGGGAGCCTCCGATGCCGGGATCGATCTCGCCGGAAAGCACGCCGACCTGCTCTACGCCGCGCTGCTCGGCAAGGACGCGGCGCGGTCGTACCGGGACCGGGTGCAGGCCCGCGCCGTCGCGCACGGCCGCGCCCCGGAGAGCATCCGCCTGCTCCCCGGCTTGGTGCCCATCGTCGCCCCGACCCGCGCCGAGGCGCTGCGCCGCCACGAGGAACTCAACGGCCACGCCACCGAGGACTCCTTCCTCCACGCCTTCGCCGACCGGCACGGCATCCCCTTCGACCCCGACGCCGTCCTCATCCCCGAGCTCTTCCTCGCCGACGACGACCAGCAGTCCCCCGTCGGTTTCACCCGCTCGCTGCACGACCTCGTCGCGAGCGAGCAGCTGACGCTGCGCGATATCGCCCGCCGGGTCGAGGGCGGGCACCGGCTCGTCCTCGGGACCCCCGCCGAGGTGGCGGAGCAGATCCTGGACTGGTGGCGGGACGGCGTCGTCGACGGTTACACCGTCCAGCCCCCAACCCTGCCCCACGACCTCAAGACCTTCGTCCGCGACGTCATCCCGCTGCTCCGCGAGGCGGGTGCGCTCGCCGACGGGTACCCGGAATCAACGGTCCGCGCCCGCTTCGGCCTACCGGAGGTCGTCGCGCGGCAACGCCACTGACCGGTTCCGGCACGCGTCTTCCGGTCGGCGGGCGCCGCTACTGTGAGCGCGTGAACACGTTCGTGGACTTCAACTTCAAGCTGGCCGTGATCGAGGAACTCATGTTCGGCGAGTTCCCGAAACTGGAGCCGTGGTCCCTGGAGGACACGCTCGAGGCACGCGGCTTCGACGGCGACCTGTGGGAGTGGTCCTTCGACAATCACCGCGACCGGGTCGTGCCGGAGGCGCGGGAATACTTCGAGAACCTGGAGCTCTCCCCCGACCTGCTCGCGGGGGTCGAGCAACTGACCTTCGACGGCGGCTGCGAGATCTACGCCGAGTGCTGCCCGCACTGGGACGGCGAAGGCGACCAATTCGACGTCGCCCGCCTCGACGACCTCCCGCTGCTGCCGAACCTGCGGCGCGTGATCGGCGCGGAGCTGCTGTCTCCCGAACTCAGGGCCGTCCTGCGTGCTCGCGGTATCGAATTGGTCGACTGACTCCCGGGATCACACCCGCTGCGCCGTGAAATCCGCTGCGGCGGTGACCGCTTCGCCGTAGCGGGTGTGCGCGCCGTACCCGGCGTCGGGCGGCAGCGCGGACGCGGGGTTGCAGACCGGGTCCTGCGGCACGCAGTACTGCGCGGTGCGGGCGGCGTACGGCTCGGGGATCGCGGTGTTGTAGACGTGGATGGGGCTGGCGAACAGCAGGATCGCGGCGATCCGCGGGGCGAGCACGGGCGGGATGACCGCGGTGGCGGGGAAGTCGTCGCTGCCCATGCCGAGCGCGTTGGACACCACCTCCCCGCCCTGCGAGTACCCGGCGAGCACGAACCGCGTCCCCGGGCACTCGACAGCCCGGACCACCAGGTGCGCGACCAGGTCGACGGCGCCGATCACGCGCGAGCGCGGACCGGTGCTGTCGGCGGGGTAGGACACGTTGTAGAGCGTCCAACTCAGCTCCGGCCTGGCGGCGCGCACGGCGGCATCGAGCGGCCGCCCGACCGTCGGGTCGTCCACCGACGCCCAGGTGGAAGCGACCGGCTGCGAGTAATCGGTGCCGCGCGCCATGACCAGCTCGGCGTCGCCGCAGCCGGGCCCGGCCGCCGCGGGCGGGGCGGTGAGCGCGAGTCCGGCGCCGGTCAGTGCGGCCGCGAGCAGGGCGGCACCGGTGGTCGAGGTCATCGCTCCTCCGTCTCGGATGTCGGGGAAGGTACCGCGGCGCTCCGGGCCGCAGGCCACGAGACGCCGCGCGGAGCAGTGGAACCCGCGGCGTCGGCGGAGTTCGCCGATCAGTAGTCCGGGCGGCGGAGCAGGCCGGTGGCGTCCGGGCGTTCGGTGACGAGCGGGCGGTAGATCCGGTCCGTCCACTCGTCCTTCGGGATCGCCTCCAGCCCGATGGAGACCGCGCCCTCGCGCACCCCGAAGGCGCGGGCGACGGCGGCGGTGATGTCGGCGTCCAACCGCGCGCGGGCGGCGGCGTCGAGGTCGGCGGGGAAGTGGGTGATCTCCACGTGCGGCATGCCGGACCACTTTCCGTCGGGGCCGCCCACCCGGGCAGCGCTGACGACCACCCTGCCAGACGGCCGCCGCGAAACGCACCCCCGCGGCGGGCCGGAGCGGGCATACTGCCCGGAGAGTTCGCCGGTGACCCGGCCACGACAGCCGTCCGGTCCCGGGCGGGGAAGGGGCCGAGATGACGGCGCTACCCGGACGGCTGCTCGGCGGCACCACCGCACTGCTCGGCGCGGTGTGCGCCCGGCTCGACCCCTCCGCCTTCCACCCCGAGCTGCGGCTGCACGCCAGGCTGCTGCCGGGCAGGCCGGTCACGGCGCTGACCCTGCCGCTGATCCGCAGGCTCAGCGACCTGATCCCGGCGGGCGGGGCCGAGGTCTTCGAGGTCGGCGCGCACGTCTCGGTGCGGGTGCACCGCCCGGCGCTGGCCGCCGCGCCGGGGCCCGCGCTGCTCTGGATCCACGGCGGCGGGTACGTGCTCGGCACCGCGCGGCAGAACGACCGGCTCTGCCGGTTCTTCGCCGACGAGCTGAACGCGGTGGTCGCGGCGGTGGAGTACCGGCTGGCGCCGGAGCACCCCTACCCCGCCGCGCTGGACGACTGCTACGACGCGCTGCAGTGGCTCGGCGCGCAACCGGAGATCGACCCCGCCCGGATCGCCGTCGCCGGTGCCAGCGCGGGCGGCGGGCTGGCCGCCGCGCTCGCCTTCGCCGCGCGCGACCGCGGCGGGGTCCGGCCGGTGCTGCAGGTGCTCTCCTACCCCATGCTGGACGACCGCTCGACCGGCGCCGAGCTGGAGACCGGGACCTTCCGGCTCTGGAACACCGCCGCCAACCGCTTCGGCTGGCGCTCCTACCTGCGCGGCGCCGACCCGGCGGCCGCCGTCCCCGCCCGCCGCACCGACCTGGCCGGGCTCCCGCCCGCCTGGATCGGCGTCGGCACCCTCGACCTCTTCCACGCCGAGGACCTCGCCTACGCCGAGCGGCTGCGCGCGGCCGGCGTCGAGGTGCAGGTGCTGGAGGTGCCCGGCGCCTTCCACGGCTTCGACGAGGTGGCCGCCGACACCGGGGTGGCGCGTGACTACCTCGCCGCCCAGGTGGTCTCGCTGCGCTCCGCACTCGCCGCCTGATCGAGCAGCGCCGCGATCTCGGCGCACGCCCTGACGTCGCCGAACGAGCGGTAGACGACGTGCAGGGTGGCGTTGTGGTCGGCGTCCCTGCGGGCGGCGGTGGCGTCGGCGAGCAGGATCACCCGGTAGCCGATGGTGCTCGCGTCCCTGGCCGAGGATTCGCAGCAGACATTGGTGACGGTGCCCGCGATCAGCACGGTGTCGATGCCGCGCGCGGCCAGCAGGTCGGGCAGGTCGCTGCGGCCGGGGAAGAAGGCGCTGTAGGCGGATTTCTCCGCGTAGAGGTCGCCGGGTTCGGCGCCGAGGCCGGGCCACAGCCGCTCCGCCACCGGGCCCGCGCCCGCCGAGCAGGCGTAGTTCGCCGCCGTCGCGGCGCCGAAGAACTCGACGGCGTGCGGGAGCGGGGGCCGGGCGGCGGGCACCACCCAGGCGACCGTGCCGCCCGCGCCGCGCAGCCGGGCCGCGAGCTCGGCGACGCGGCCGACGATGCCGCGACAGTACGGGTTGCCCGCCACGTGGAAGGGCACCATGTCGATCACCACCAGCGCGGTCCGCGCCGGGTCGAGCACCGGGTAGGCGAACCGCCGCCCCCGCCGCTCCTCGTGCCTGCGGTACTCCCGCTCCTCGATGAACCAGGCGTGCGCGCGAACCTCCCCATCGCTCATGGACCGCAGTGTCGCACCCGAAATTCGCTGTCGCCGGCAGGAACACGCCACTACCCTGCCCCGGATGACAACGGACATCGTCCTGATCACCGGTGCCATGGCGGCGGGGAAGTCCACCGTGGCCGAGCTGCTGGCCCGCGCGCTGCCGCGGGCCGCGCACGTGCGTGGCGACGTCTTCCGGCGCTGGATCGTCAGTGGCCGCGCCGAGCCCGAGCCGCCGCTCAGCGCCGAAGCCGAGGCTCAGCTGGCACTGCGGCAGGAGCTGGCAGCCGGGGTCGCGCTCGGCTACGCGGACGCCGGGATCACCCCGGTCCTCCAGGATCTCTACCCCGGCCCGGCGCTGGATCGGATGCGCGCCCTGCTCACCGGCCGCCCGCTGCGCATCGTCGTCCTGCTGCCGGATCCCGCCGTGCTCGCCGCCAGGGACGCCGCGCGCGCCAAGACCGGCTACCGCGGCTGGTCACCGGCCGAGTTCGACCGCGAATTCCGCGACCGCACCCCGCCCGTCGGCCTCCGCCTCGACACCTCCGCGCAGACCCCGGAGCAGACCGTCGCCGCGATCCGCGCCCGCTGGGCCGAGGCACTGGCCCCGGATTCGCCGACCGGTTGCCGGGAGCCGGGCCGCGGCGTTTGATGAACCGGTGAGCGAAACCCCCGAGATCGACCCCGCCGCCCCGCCGAGCGGCACCGGCTGCCTGGAGTGCGAGCGCGACGGCGGCTGGTGGTTCCACCTGCGCCGCTGCGCCGCCTGCGGCCACATCGGCTGCTGCGACACCTCGCCGAACCAGCACGCCACCGCGCACGCGGGCGCCACCGGCCACCCGCTGATCACCAGCTTCGAGCCCGGCGAGGACTGGTACTACGACTACCGCGACGAGCAGATGTACGAGGGTCCGCGGCTCGCGCCACCGGAGAGCAAACCGGCCGACCAGCCCGCGCCCGCCCCGACCGACCGGGTCCCGGCCAACTGGCGTCAGCTGTTGCACTGACGGCCCGCGCCGCGGCGCCTCGGTACCCTGAACCCCGATCCCCCACTCGACCGGCGAAGGACGACTTCATGCGAGCGACCAGGGTTACCACCACGGCCGCGCTGGCGGCACTGCTGCTGACGGCGGGCACGCAGGCGGCGGGGGCACGGCCGGTGGGGCCGTTCGAGGTCGGCGGGGCGATCGAGGTCGAGTTCGACGCGGCGGGCGGGGTGGACGCGCTGGGCGAGCCGACCGGGCCGGAGCAGGACGCCGCGCGCGGCGGGAAGTGGCAGGGGTTCGCGCGCAATGCCGCGGTCTACTGGTCCGAGGCCACCGGCGCGCAGACCGTGACCGGCCCGGTGCGCGACAAGTGGGGGCAGCTCGGCGCGGAGGGCGGCGTGCTCGGCTACCCGGTCACCCGCGAGGCCGCGACCCCGGGCAACACCGGCCGGTTCGCGCACTTCCAGGGCGGCTCGGTCTACTGGTCGGTGGGAACCGCGGCGCACCAGGTCAGCGGCCTGATCCGGGACAAGTGGGGCAGCTACGGCTGGGAGGGCAGCGCGCTCGGCTTCCCGGTCACCGACGAGCAGCCCGGCGCCCGCGGCGGGCGCTACAACCAGTTCAACGGCGGCGCGATCTACTGGACCTCGGCCACCGGCGCGCACGTGGTGTGGGGCGCGCTGCGCGAGAAGTGGGTGGCGGCGGGCGGCGATGGCGGCCGCTACGGCTACCCGACCAGCGACGAGTACGACTACGGCGACGGCAAGGCCCAGGACTTCCAGGGCGGCCGGATCACCTGGGAGCCCTGAGCCGATTTCCCGGTACCGGCGGGGCCGGGCGCGGTACCGTCGGCGGGTGGACCGCCGTTCCGTCGTCGCGGGCGCGGCGTTCGTCGCGCTCGCCGTCCTGCTGGTGACGCTGGGCGCGGCACTGCGCCCGCTCGTCGTGCCGGACCGGGCGCCGGAGCGCGAGGTCCTCAGCGCCGTCGAGATCGCCTTCCTGCAGGACATGACGGCGCACCACGAACAGGCGCTGCTCATGGTGCAGGCCCTCGACCCCGGTGTGACGCCGGTGATCGCCCGGCTGGCCCAGCAGGTCGACGACGTGCAGCGGGTCGAGCTCGGCACCATGCTCGGCTGGCTCCGACTGGCGAACGCGCTGCCAAGCAACCCGCGCCCGATGGCATGGCTGCACGAGCCCGGCCCGCGGCACCACGGCACCCCGGTCGCCGCCACCGACCCCGCCGACACCTCCATGGGCATGGCCACCCGCGCCGAACTCGACGCGCTCGCCGCCGCCCGCGGCCGCGATGCCGAACTCCTCTTCCTGCGCCTCATGCAGCGCCACCACTACGGCGGCGTCGCCATGGCCCGCGGCGTGGACGCCCTGCTCACCGCGGGCCCGGTCAAGCAGGCGGCGCGGGAGATGGTCACCGAGCAGACCAAGGAGATCGGCATGATCGAGCTGCTGCTCGCCCAGTACGGGGTGCCGTAGGGCTCGCCTGCTCGCTCCACGGCTCGCCATGCGTCGGGCGGCCGAATTCAGCTCGCCTCGCGGCAGAGCACGATCGAGCGCGGGCCACCGTAGGGCAGGTCGACCTCGGCGGCGATTCGGTAGCCCGCGCGGGCGTAGAAGGCGAGGCGGGCGGGTTCGGTGGTCTCCAGGTGGGTGGGCAGCCCCTCGGCGTCGGCGCGGGCGATGCCGAAGTCGAGCAGCGCCCTCCCGTGGCCGTGGCCGCGGGCGGCGGGCACGGTGCCGATGGCGAGCAGGTGCCAGTGCGGGCGCGGCGGCGCCGCGGTGAACGTGGCGGCGCTGACCTGCTGCAGGTAGGGGTCGCGTTCACCGTGCAGTGTGCGCAGCGCCGCGCGCAGCCCGGTCTGCTGGAGCCAGGTGAGGCGGTACGGGAGCGGGGTCCAGAGCGCGGCGGCGAGCAGCACGCCGTCCGGGTCGACGACCACGTGCGCACCGAGCGCGGGCCTGCACACCCGCTCGAGCTCGAGCTGGAAGGAGGCGCGCAGCTCCGCGCGGCGCCACTCGGCGACCGGGTGCAGCCAGTGCGAGAGCGGGTCGTCGGCCATGGCCTCGGCCAGCAGCTCCGCGACCGCGGCCGCCTCGGTGCGGCGGGCGCCCCGGATGGCGGCGGTGCGGAGCTCGCTCACGCGCCGTCCCGCGGGCTCAGCAGCACCAGCGGGATCTCGCGGGTGGTGCGGGTCTGGTAGTTCGCGTAGATCGGGTAGCGCTCGGTCACCCGCGGCCAGAGCTCGGCGCGCTCGGCGGAGTCGGCGACCCTGGCGCGCATGGGCGTGCGCGGCCCGCCCTGCACCGCCACGGTGACCTCGGGGTTCGCGAGCAGGTTGTGGTACCAGGCCGGGTGCTTGTCGTCGCCCGCCCTGGAGGCGACCACCACGTAGCCGCCGTCCTGCACGATCGGCGCGGTGAGCAGCACGGGGTGCTCCCTACCGGAGCGCCTGCCGACCGTGGTCAGCTCCAGCGACGGCATGCCGCCGATGCTGTGCCCGAACTTCCCGAAGGTCAGCCTGGTCAGCAGCCGATGCGCGGTATTGGTGGCCCTGAGCGTGAAATCCGGCGGCATGCAAGCACGATAGCGCTCACCGGCCGGGCCCGGCGCTCGCCTCCAGCAGCCGCTGCCGCGCCGACCGCTCGGCGAGTTCCGGCAGCGACCCCGCCGGAATCCCGGCGAGATCGCTCAGGCAGCGCCGGACGATCTCGTCGATCGCCCCGGCCGCCAACCGGTCCTCGAATTCCGCGCGTAACCGCTCGACGGTCTCGTCGACCACCGACTCCGAGCACCCCGCCGTGCCCGCCTGTGTTGTCCGATCGCCCACTGCCCCTTCGATCACCCGTCCAGGGTGCACCCGCGGACGGCCCGTGATCAGGGCCGAAGGTCACCGAATCGGGTTCGTCACGGCACCACCACGGCCCGGCCGGTGATCTCGCCGCGCTCCAGCCGGTGGTACGCCTCGACCGCACCGTCCAGCGGGAAGGTGGTGGTCTCGGCGTGCAGCAGGCCGCGGGCGGCGAGGTCGAGCACCTCGGTGAGTTCGTAGCGGCCGCCCCAGTAGGTGGTCTGCACGGACAGCTCGTAGGGCACCGAGAAGAACGACACCGGCAGCGTACCGCCGCCGATCCCGATCACGGTGAGGTCGCCGAGCACCCGGCCCGCGGCCGCGCCGAGCGCGAGCGTGGCGTCGGCCCCGACGCAGTCGAAGATCGCGTCGGCGCCGTGCCCGCCGGTGGCGTCGCGGATGGCCTGCGCGGCGTTCTCGTCCGAGCGCAGGGTGCGGTCCGCGCCCGCCCTGGCGGCCAGCTCCAGCGCCTCCTCGCGCAGGTCGACCGCGATCACCCTGGCCGCGGTCGTCGCCTTGATGATCTGCACCGCGAGGTGCCCGAGCCCGCCCGCGCCGATCACCACGGCGGTGCTGCCCGGCGTGAGCTTGCCCCAGGAGCGCCGAATGGCGTGGTACGGGGTGAGCGCGGCGTCGGTGAGCGGGGCGGCGCGCACCGGGTCCAGCCCGTCCGGCAGCGGGACCAGGAATCTGGCCGCCGGGACCAGCAGGTACTCGGCCATGCCGCCGTCCATCCCGAGCCCGCCGCCGCCACCGGGCACCGGCGCGGCCGCCGGGTTCTCGCAGTAGGTCTCGAAGCCGCGCGCACACTGCGCGCAGACCCCGCAGCCCCACGGCCCGTACACCGCGACCGGCTGCCCCTCCTCGAAACCGGTGACGCCGGAGCCGATCTCGTGCACCCAGCCCGCGTTCTCGTGGCCGAGCGTGAACGGCGGGTGCCACGGCACGGGGGCGTCGTCGGAGAAGTCGCGCATGAGGTGCAGATCGGAGTGGCAGGCCCCGGCCGCGCCGACCTTGACCACCACCTCCCCCGGCCCCGGATGCGGCTGATCCACCTCGACCAGCTCCGGATCGGACTGCCACGCCGTCAACCGCAGTGCTCGCATCTGTGCCTCCTCGGCTCGTCCCCTTCCTCCCCAGCCCTTCCACTCCGGAGCCGGGCTATGCCTGTCATGCTGGTATCGGAATCGGTGCGAGGAGAGGCGACGGCGATGATCCGGGTGTTCCTGGTCGACGATCACGAGATCGTGCGGCGCGGACTGGCCGACCTGATCGACGCCGAGCCGGACCTGGAGATGGTCGGCGGCGCGGAGAGCGTGGCGCACGCGCTGGCCCGGATCCCCGCGCTGCGCCCGGACGTCGCGGTGCTCGACGTCCGGCTACCGGACGGCAACGGCATCGAGCTCTGCCGCGAGCTGCTCTCCCAGCTCCCGGAGCTGCGCTGCCTGATCCTGACCTCGTTCACCGACGAGCAGGCCATGCTCGACGCCATCCTGGCCGGGGCCAGCGGCTACGTCGTCAAGGACATCGGCACCCTGGAGCTGGTGGACGCCATCCGCGCGGTCGGCGCGGGCAAGTCGCTGCTGGACAACCGGGCCGCCGCGGCGCTGATGGCGAAGCTGCGCGCGCAGGCCGAGCAGAAGGCGGGGCCGCTGGCCACCCTCACCGAGCAGGAGCGGACCCTGCTCGCGCTGCTCGGCCGCGGGCTGACCAACCGGCAGATCGCGGCCGAGATGTTCCTGGCCGAGAAGACGGTGAAGAACTACGTCTCCCGGCTGCTGGCCAAACTCGGGGTGGAGCGCCGCACCCAGGCCGCGGTCCTCGCCTCCAAACTCGGCCGTGACGGACGCTGATCCCGGCGCCGGGACGGGCGCGGACCGGATGGACGGCCACACCCCGGTCGCCCAAGCGCTCTCCCAGCTGCGGCTGAACGAGCTGCTGCTGGAGGTGCAGGAGCGGATCACCCAGATCGTCGGCGTCCGGGACAAGATGGACCGGCTGATGGAGGCGATGCTGGTCGTCACCGCGGGCCTCGACCTGGACAACACGCTGCGCACCATCGTGCACACCGCCATCGAGCTGGTGGACGCGGGCTACGGCGCGCTCGGCGTCCGGGAGACCGGCGAGGACAGCAAGCAGCTCGCCGAGTTCGTCTACGAGGGCATCGACGACCGCGGCAGGCGGCTGATCGGCGACCTCCCGCGCGGCCACGGCGTGCTCGGGCTGCTCATCGAGGACCCGAAGCCGCTGCGGCTGGCGCAGCTCTCGGCGCACGCCGGGTCGGTCGGGTTCCCGCACAACCACCCGCCGATGAGCACCTTCCTCGGCGTCCCGGTGAAGGTGCGCGACGAGGTCTTCGGCAACCTCTACCTGACCGAGAAGAAGGGCGGGCAGGAGTTCACCGAGGACGACGAGGTGGTGGTGCGGGCACTGGCCGCCGCGGCGGGCATCGCGATCGCCAATGCCAGGCTCTACGAGGAGTCCCGGATCCGGCAGCAGTGGCTGGAGGCCACCCAGGAGGTCGCCACCGAGCTGCTCGCGGGCGGCGAGCCGGACGAGGTGCTGGAGCTGATCGTGCGCCGCGCGCTCACCCTGACCGGCGCCGCCTGCGCCTTCCTCGCGCTGCCCGAGGACCCGGACATCCCGCACGAGGAGGTCACCGACCTGGTGGTGGTCGCCGCCGCGGGCGCCGAGACCGCGCCGATCACCGGCCGCACCATCCCGATCGACGAATCCCGCTCCGGCGCCGCCTTCCGGGACCGGCGCCCGGTCTCGGTCGCCGACTACCTGCCCGCGCCGCTCTTCGGGCCGCACACCCGCTTCGGCCCGGCGCTGATCCTGCCGCTGCACGCGGGCACCGCGGTGATCGGCGTGCTCACCACGCTGCGCCCGCACGGCGCGCCGCCGCTGGACGCCGCCGGGCAGTCGATCATGCAGGCCTTCGCCGGGCAGGCCGCGCTGGCGCTGCGGCTGGCCGCGCAGCAGCGCAGGATGCGCGAGCTGGACGTGCTCTCCGACCGCGACCGGATCGCCCGCGACCTGCACGACCACGTGATCCAGCGGCTCTTCAGCGTCGGGCTCTCGCTGCAGGGGACGGTGCAGCGCTCGCACAACCCGGAGATCCGCACCCGGCTCTCGGACACCGTGAACGACCTGCAGTCCATCGTCCAGGACATCCGGCACTCCATCTTCGACCTGCAGTCCAACACCGCCGCCGACTCCGCCACCTTCCGCAAGCGGCTGCACGGCATCGTCTCCGAGACCACCGCGGAGAGCGGGCTGCGCACGACGGTCCGGCTGGCTGGGCCGGTCTCGGTGCTCGGGCCGCCGCTCTCCGACCACGTGGAGGCGGTGCTGCGCGAGGGCGTCAGCAACGCGGTGCGGCACGCGGGCGCCTCCGCCATCTCGGTGGTACTCACCGTCGACGACGACGCCACCATCGTGATCACCGACGACGGCGCGGGCATGCCGGACCGCACCGGCCGCTACAGCGGCCTCGCCAACCTCGCCGCGCGCGCCGAGGAGGCGGGCGGCACCTTCGGGCTGGAGAAGGGGCAGCGCGGCGGCACCGTGCTGCGCTGGTCGGCGCCGCTGCCCTGAGTGCGGGGTTCAGGCGACCGGTTCGAATCCGGCCAGCAGCTGTTCGAGCGCGGCCTGGTCGGGGCCGAGGAAGGGGTCGCTGCCCGGGGCCGCGGCGAGCGTCTCCAGGAACTCCGGCGTGCGGCCCGCCGCGGGCGGCAGGTGGGTGCCCAGGATCAGCGCCGGGTCGAGCGCGTGCAGCTCGGTGAGGGTGGCCCGGTACTTCACTGGATCGACGGTGTGCACCCACGGGCTGTCGGCGGTGGCCCACAGCAGCTGGCGGGCGCGCAGTTCGGCGCGGTCGAGGTACCCGGCGTCGGGGCACGTCGCGAGCTCGGCGGTCGGCATCGGGGCGCCGAAGCAGTCGGAGCTGAAGCAGGCGCCGGTGCGCTCGTCGGCGCAGCCGGTGGTCGAGGGGTTGTCGAAGAGCGGGGGTCGGAAGGCGGTGAGCCGCCGGTCGCCGACGTCGAGCGATTGCCCCGGGTTGAGGAGGTAGATCCGGTCCATCGGGAGCGGGCCCTCCATCGACAGGATACCCATGCCGAGGAACGTGGTGATCAGGCGGGCGCGCGGGGCCGCGGTGAGCAGCGCGCGCAGCGACCCGGTGTGATCACGGTCCGGGTGGGTGATCCAGATCCACTCGACGTCGCGGGGGTCGAGCACCGACCCGAGCGCGTCCAGGAAGCGGGCGCCTGGCAGCCCGGTGTCGATAACCACTGGTTCGGTGGCGTGCAGGACGAAGGCGTTCACCGGGACGAACCCGATGCCGGGCACTTCCTGGCAGTCGGCGAGGACGCTGATGTCGCGTCCGATGCGGTTGATCTGCACGGTTTTTCACTCCTCGGAGAAGTCGATGCGGATGAGGGCGAGGCCGATGCCCGACAGCTCGCCGGCGGTGATCTCGTGGCCCCGGTCGACCTTCAGCCCGAGCTCGAACGGGGTTGCGCCGTTGTCGAGCGCCCGGCGCAGCGCCGTTCCCCGCTCTTGGGGAGTGACCCGCAGCAGGACGGCGTATCCCCGCCGGACCCGGCCGCACCGGGTCACCGCGACCGGCGCGGGCTCGGTGAAGTTGAGCCGCCATGACCGCGGGGTGAAGACCATCGGCACGCCGTCGATCGAGTGCAGGCAGACCGGCACCCGGAGCGGCGCGCCGCTGCGCCTGCCGGTGAACTCGAGCAGCGCCATGAGCGGGACCCGCCTGCCGAGCCGCGGGTGCGCGATCACGCGTCGCACCAGCGGATTGATCGTGCGCATCAGTGCCCGTGGCGGCGGGGCCAGCCGGACCCCGCTCGTCGTGGTCGTCATCGGGAACTCCCTTCGCTCACCGATGACGCTAGGGACGGGGGCGGCGTGCCGGAATACCAGAAAGGTGGCATTCCGGTGCGGCCGCGGCGAGTCGTACCGTTGGGTGATGAGCACCGAGGTGTTCCGGCGGGCGACGGAGCAGATCACCCGGCTGTGCGGCGAACCCCGTGACCTGGTGTCGCTGTGGCGGGAGTCGTCCGAGATCCTCGCGCGCGCCGTCCCGCACTACTGGACGCCGTGTTTCTACACCCTCGACCCGGCCTCGCTGCTGATGACCAGCCACTACCACCACGGTCTCGCCGAGATCCCCGGCGACTGGCTGGTCAGCGAGTACTACGCCGACGATGTCAACCAGCTCGCGGCGGTGGCCCGCTCGGCGTCGGGCATCGCGACCCTGCACGAGGCGACCGGCGGCGATCCCGCGCGCAGCCCCCGCTGGCACCGGAATATGACCATGGGCGGCGACCAGGAGCTGATCGCGCGGCTGCGCACGCGCTCCGGCGAGGTATGGGGCGCGCTCGGGCTCTACCGCGAACCGCGCACCCCGCTCTTCAGCGCGGGCGAGGTGGACTTCGTGCGCTCGGTGACGCCGCTGCTCGCCGAGGCCGCCCGCGCGGCGCTGCTGCTCGGCCAGGCGCACCAGCCCGATGTCGCCGACGCCCCCGGGCTGCTCGTGCTGGACCGGCACTGCGCCGTCGAGTCGACGACGCCGGGCGTGGAGCGCAGGCTCGCCGAGCTCCCGGACGGCGACTGGGCGGCGGGCAGGCTGCCGTCATCGGTGCTGGCGCTGGCGGGCCGGACGCTGCGCGCGGCCGAGCACCCGGACCACGCGGACCTGGTTCCGGTGGCTCGGGTGCTGTCGCGCACCGGGACCTGGATCGTGCTGCACGGCGCCCGCTTGACCTCGACCGGCGCCCCGCGGATCGCCGTCATCATCGAGCAGGCGGGCCCGGGCAGGCTGTACCCACTGCTCATGTCGGCCTACGGCCTGACCGAGCGGGAGAAGGACGTCACCCGGCTGGTCCTGCAGGGCGCGTCGACCTCCGCGATCGCCGCCGAGCTGGTGTTGTCGGCGCACACCGTGCAGCAGCACCTGAAGGGCATCTTCGAGAAGACCGGCGTGCGCAGCAGGCGTGACCTCATCGGCAAGGTCTTCTTCGCGCACTACGAGCCGCGGCTGCGGGACAACGAGCGCAGGGCCGCGGACGACCGCCCGCTGCGCGGCGAGCCGTGGTCTCCGCCGCCGCACCCCTGAAACCGCCCGGCGCAGCCGTTTCCGCGCGCCGGGTTGAGCCGGCGACATTCGGGCAATACGGTCGTTAAGAAAATTACCTAATCCGGTCCCATCCGCCCGCGGACGCACATCGAAACGAAGATGACCGCTCCGCACACGATGCATCGTTTATGCATCGTTGCGCTACGATGGCGACCAGCCCGACCGCACACGAGGAGTTCGAGTGAGTGCCGTGTCCTCCGAGCCACATCGCGTGTGCCACCTGCTCACCGCTCCCACCGGCGAGGAGTGCTCGCCGACCAGGTGGCGGGCCGGGGTGCGCGCCGAGGTGAACCGCGAACTCGAAGCGTTCGTGCAGCGGAATCAGCCGGAGCCGATCAGTGGCATCCCCCTGGACGGCATCCTGCGGCACTACGCGCTCGGCGGCAAATGCCTGCGGCCGATGTTCCTGTACCTGGGCTGGCTCTGCGGCGCCGACCCCAGCCCGGCCGCGCTGCGCGCGGCCGCGGCGCTGGAGCTGCTGCAGGCCTTCGCGCTGCTGCAGGACGACGTCATGGACGAAGCCGAGCTGCGCCGCGGCGAACCGGCCGCGCACCGCGCCTTCGCGGCGTCGCACCGGGAGCTCGGGCTGCCCGGCGACGCCGCCAGGTTCGGCGAGTCGGCGGCCACCCTGCTCGGCGACCTCTGCCTGGTCTGGTCCGAGCGCATGCTGCGCGAGAGCGGGGTCGACGAGCGCGGCCTCGCCCGCGCCTGGCCGCAGTACGACCGGATGCGCACCGAGCTCGCGCTTGGCCAGTTCGCCGACCTGGTGAACGACGCGCGCGCAACCCCCACGCTGGAGTCGGTGCTCGCCATCGCGCGGGCCAAGTCCGGCAACTACACCGTGCGCAGGCCGCTGGAGCTCGGCGCGCTCATGGCGGGCTGCCAGGAGCGCACGGTGGAGGCGCTCTCCCGCTACGGCCGGCTGGTCGGCGAGGCGTTCCAGCTGCGCGACGACATGCTCGGCGTCTTCGGCAGCGCCGAAACCACCGGCAAACCCGCCGACAGCGATCTCGGCCAGCGCAAGGCCACCACCGTAGTCGTGGCGGCCCAGGAGATGGCCGACCCGGCCACCGCCCGCGCCCTCACCGAGCTGCTCGCCGCCCCCGAGCTGGACGCCGCCGCCGTGACCGCGGCGCGCGGGCTGATCAGCGCCACCGGCGCGGCCGAGCGGATCGAGGCGATGATCACCGAGCGGGTCACCGAGGCCCGCGAGGCCGTCCGGTGGGCTCGCATCGAGGAGCCCGAACTGCGCCTGCTCGACGGCATGGCGCTGATCTGCACCACCCGCGAACTCTGAGGAGAAGCAGCACGATGCGCACTGTCCCCGGTCGTACCGACCGAGTCGTCGTGGTGGGCGCCGGCCTGGCCGGACTCACCACCGCACTGCACCTGGCGGGGCGCGGCCGCGAGGTCACCCTGCTCGAGCGCGACGACGTCCCCGGCGGCCGCGCCGGGCGCGCCGACATCGACGGCTACCGCCTCGACACCGGCCCTACCGTGCTCACCATGCCGGAGCTGCTCGACGACGCCTTCGCCGCGGTCGGCGAGCGCACCGCCGACCGGCTCACCCTGGACCGGGTCGACCCGGCCTACCGCGCCCACTTCGCCGACGGCAGGGCACTGGAGGTGCACCACGACGCCGGGCAGATGGCCGCCGCCATCACCGAGTTCGCCGGGCCGGTGCAGGCGGGCGGCTACCTGCGGCTGCGCGACTGGTTGGCGCGGCTGTACGAGGCCGAGTTCGACGGATTCATCGCGTCCAACTTCGACTCCCCGCTGTCGCTGGTCTCCCCCGCGCTCGCCAAGCTGGTGGCGCTGGGCGGCTTCCGGCGCTGGGACCGGGCCGTCGCGGACCACATCACCGACCCGGAGCTGCGCCGGGTCTTCACCTTCCAGTCGCTCTACGCCGGGGTCGCGCCGAGCAAGGCGCTGGCCGCCTACGCGGTGATCGCCTACATGGACACCATCTCCGGGGTCTGGTTCCCGCGCGGCGGCATGCGCGCGGTGCCGGACGCGCTGGCCGCCGCGGCCACCGCCGCCGGGGTGAAGATCCGCTACGGCGCCACCGTCTCCGCCGTCGAGCGGGACGGTGCCCGGGTGCGCGCGGTGCGCACCGCCGACGGCGAGCGGGTGCCCGCCGACGCGCTGGTCCTCACCACCGAGCTGCACACCTCCTACGAGCTGCTCGGGCACCGGTCCCGGCGCCCGGTCAAGGTCAACCCGGCGCCGTCGGCGGTGATCCTGCACCTGGGCGTCGATTCGGTACCCGACCTGCCGCACCACTCGCTGCTCTTCGGCGAGGCGTGGGACGAGACGTTCCGCGACATCATCACCGACGGCCGGGTGATGACCGACCCGTCACTGCTGCTCACCCGCCCGACGGCGGGCGACCCGACACTCGCCCCCGCGGGCCGCGACCTGCTCTACCTGCTGGCCCCGGCGCCGAACCTGGACCGCGGCCGGATCAACTGGGACCGCTTCGCCCCGGCCTACGCCGAGGAGGTGCTGGCCGTCACCAACGCCAGGCTGCCGCGGCCGCTGCCGAACCCGGAGCTGCTGCGGGTGATCACCCCGGCGGACTGGGCCAGGCAGGGCATGCTCGCGGGCAGCCCGTTCGCGCTCGGCCACACCTTCGCGCAGACCGGCCCCTTCCGGCCCGCGAACATGATCCGCGGCGTGGACAACGTGGTCCTGGCGGGCGGCTCGACCGTGCCCGGCGTGGGTATCCCGCCGGTGCTCATCTCCGGGCGGCTCGCCGCCGACCGCATCACCGGAACCACGCCCACCCGATCGGAGCGCCCATGACCCGCACGGAGCTCGACGCCGCAGGCATCACCGACACCGCCCTGCGCGATTCCTACCAGGCCTGCCGGGTGCTCAACGCCAGGTACGGCAAGACCTTCTTCCTCGCCACCCGGCTGCTCGCCCCCGACCAGCGCCCCGCGATCCACGCGCTCTACGGCTTCGCGCGCCGGGCCGACGACATCCTGGACGAGTTCGACGACGCCCGCACCACCGCCGAGCGCGCCGAGGGGCTGGCGGCGCTGGCCGCGCAGTTCCGGGCCGGCGAGGCCGAGGCCGACCCGGTGCTCGCCGCGGTGCTGCACACCGCCCGCGCGTACCGGATCCAGGACGCGCTCTTCGACGACTTCCTGGCCTCCATGCGGATGGACCTCGACGTCACCGACTACCCCGACCGGGCCGCGCTGGACCGCTACGTCTACGGCTCGGCCGAGGTCATCGGGTTGCAGGTGCTCCCGGTGCTCGGCACCGTCGGCGACGAGGCGGAGGCCGCCCCCTACGCCGCCGCGCTCGGCAAGGCCTTCCAGCTCACGAACTTCCTGCGCGACGTGAACGAGGACCTGGCCAGGGACCGGGTCTACCTGCCCGCCGACGAACTCGCCGCGCACGGCGTCGACCGCGACCTGCTGCTCTGGTGCCAGGCGCACCGCAGCACCGAGCCACGGGTGCGCCGCGCGCTCGCCGAGCAGCACGCGATCACCCGAACGATCTACCGGCGGGCCGAGGGCGGCATCGCCCTGCTGCAGCCGCGCTCGCGCGCCTGCGTGGCGACCGCGCTCACCCTGTACTCGGAGATCCTGGACCGGATCGAGGCGAGCGACTTCGCGGTCTTCGACCGGCGGGCCAGGGTCGGGATCCCGCGCCGGGTCGCCGTCGGCGGCGCCGGGCTCGCGAAGGCCTGGTGGGCGCGGCGCGCTCCGGGCTCAGGAGTACAGCGTGACCTGGGGTGAGCGGCCGTAGAGGCTGCGGTAGGCCGCGGCGAAGCGGCCCGGGTGCCCGAACCCCCAGGACGCGGCGATCGCGGTGACGGTGGCGCCGGAGCCGGGCGTGGCCCGGCGCAGCTCCTCGTGCGCCCCGCGCAGCCGCAGCTGCCGCAGGTACACCATCGGCGTGGTCCCCAGGTGCTTGCGGAAGGCGAGCTGCAGCGCCCGCAGCGACACGAACGCCGCGGCCGCGATGTCGGTGGCCGCGATGTCGCGGCGCAGCTCGGACTCCATGAAGGCGACGGCCCGGCGCACGGTGTCCGGGTGCGCGTCGGCGCGGTCGGCGGCGGTCGGCTCGACGGCGGCGGTGTTGGGCAGCGCGTTCAGCACGCTCGCCGCCAGGTAGTCCGCGGCGACCGAGCCGACCAGCGGATCGGCGAGCACGGCCGGGTCGCGGGCGAGTTCCCGCAGGTGGTGGATGACCGCGACGAGGTGGCCGCCCGCCCGGGCGGAGACCGGCCGGTGCCCGGTGATCCGCACCGGCTCCCCGCCGCTGCCCGGCGCGTTCGCGGCGACCCGGTCGAGCAGCGCCGGGTCGAACATGGTGATGCCGAAGCGGGCTCGGTGCACGGTGCCGGAGTAGGGGCGGTCCGGAGGTGTCAGCAGCCCGACCTCACCGGGGCCGATGGGGGCGGTCGCGTGCCTGGTCTCCTCGACGGCACCGGACTCGACGGTGCAGAGGCAGATCTTCCCGAGCGGGTCGGCGTCGTAGCGCATCTCGAAACCGAGGGCGAGCCGGTCGAGGCTGACGCCGCCGACGGAATCCCGGGTGATCGCGGCGGACGCGGGGCCGTCGCCGCCGTTGCCGATGGACATCTTCACGTAGGCGGCGGTGAGGAACTCCTCGGTCGCGCCCAGGTCGTCGCTGTGGAAGGCCAGAGTCTGCATGGGTCTTCCCAGCGTACCGGCAGCAGCCGGGTACGTGCAGCTCAGGAGGGCAGCGGAGCACTCAGCTCGACGACGGTGCCGGTGTCCCCGACGATCACCCTGGTGTCCGGAACCAGGGCGCGGATGAGCATGAGGCCGCGGCCCCGGTGCGAATCGGCGCCCTCCTCGGCCGGATGCCAGATGCCGCCGTCGGTGATGGTGATGCAGACCTTCCGGCCCTCGATCTCCGCGCGCAGCGTGATCACCCTGCCGTCCTCGCGGTGGCCGTGCTCGACCGAGTTGGTACAGGCCTCACTGGCCGCGAGCAGCAGGTCGTAGGCCCGGTCCGGGTCGGCCGTGTTCTCCGCGAGCCAGTCGCGCAGGGCGTGCCTGACGTCCGCGAGCACGGCGGCGCGCGCCGGGAACTCGAGCTCCAACGCCCGCGGGGAGCGATCCACTATGTCCATCTCTCCTCATTCACGTCGAAAACCGGCATTCCTGGGCCTACCCGTCTTTCCGGGATGCACACCTGAGGTTCGTCTCACCCCGGCCCCGGCCCGCCCGGTTCCCCGTCGTCCAGATCCTGCTCCAGCCAATAGTCCACCGCACCCTGGAGCACGGTCCGGAACAGGGTGAAATCCACCGGCTTGTAGATATAGCTGTCCGCACCCGCCGCATAACACCGGTCGATGTCGCCGGAGGCCGTTGACGAGGTGAAGACCACGACCGTGAGCTCCGCGGCGGCGGGCTCGGCCCGGATCCGGGAAAGCACCGTGTAGCCGTCGGTGCCCGGCATGTTCAGATCCAGGAGTACCAGGGCGGGGCGCGGGGCGCTCGGGTCGCGGAGCCGGACGAGCCCCTCGGTGCCGTCGGCGACGAACTCGACCAGCAGGTCCGGGTGCGAGGCGCGCAGCGCGCGCTCGATCGCCTCGCGGTCGTCGTCGGAGTCCTCGATCACCAGGACCAGGCGCTGCTCGGTCACGGGGCCTCCCCGATGCCGCCGCGGTGCCGGATGGCGAGCAGGGCGGCGTCGTCGCCGACCCGGTAGCGCTCGGCGCCGGCCGCGAGCGTCTCGGTCAGCTCGGCCGCGGGCAGGTCGCGCAGCCCCGCGAGGGTGGCGGGCAGCTCGTCCTCGAAGAACCGGCCCGCCTCGTCCCTGGCCTCGGTGAGCCCGTCGGTGTAGAGCAGGATCAGGTCGCCGGGGCGCAGCACGCCGTCGTAGGGCTTCAGCCCGAGCTCCGGCCGCACCCCGACCAGCAGCCCGGAGCAGTCCGGCTGCTCGACCTCGCCGCCGCGGCGCAGGATCAGCGGCGCCGGGTGGCCGCCGGAGAGCACCCGGATCGGCACCCCGTCGGGGCCCGCCGCGGCCAGGTCGAGGGTGACCGCGGTCAGGGTCAGGAACCGGCCGACCCCGGCGCGCAGCATCTTGGTGTTCAGGATGTCGAAGGCGTGCTCCGGGCTGTGCCCCTCGGCCAGGATGGTCTCCAGCGTGTGCCTGGCCAGCCCGGTGAGCGCGGCGGCGGGGGCGCCGCGGCCGCAGACGTCGCCCATCAGCGCGGTGAGCGTCCGCCCCGGCTCGTGCACCAGGCCGTAGAAGTCGCCGCCGACCTCGAGGCTGTGGTCGGCGACCCGGTACGCGGTCGCCATCTCCAGCCCTGGCACCTCGGGCAGCGCGGCCGGGAGCAGGTGCTGCTGCAGCGACATGACGTCGTCGCGCTGCTGGGCGTAGAGCGCGGCGTTGTCGATGGCCAGCGCCGCCCGGCCAGCGAGGTTGCGCAGGAAGGCCTGCGTCGGCCTGCGCGCCGAGCCGTGCCGGTGGAACAGGGTCAGCACCCCGACCACCTGGCCGCGCGCCCGCAGCACGGAGAGGGTGGCGGTGTCCAGGTTCGCGTCGGCCGGGAGCTCGGCGGGGCGCGCGTCCTCCCAGTCGGAGCGGTCGGCGCGCAGCAGCACCGGCGCGCCCGCCCAGCGGCCAGCGCGCAGGTGCTCGGCCAGCCTGCGCTCCCGGCGCGCGTCCAGGTGCGCCACCGCGACCAGCTCCATCTGCCCGGCGCGGGCCACGTGCACCGCCGCGCCGTCGGCGAGGCCGGGCACGATCATCCTGACCACCGCGCGCAGCGTCTCCTCGATCTCCAGCGAGGAGCCCATCCGCAGCGAGGCCTCGGCCAGGATGGCGTCGGCGAGGCTGCGGTCGGAGAGCGCCCGCTGCTCGGTGACCTGCCGATCGATGGTGATCATGATGTCCCTGGCCTGCCGCAGCGCGACCACGCTCTCCGCCTCGACCGGGCCGACCACGTCGGTCGCCAGCGCGACCAGCCCGCGCGGCCCCGCCTGCGGCCGGTACGGCGCCACCAGCAGCGCGCGCACCCCGAGCGCGGTCAGCCGGGCGGCGAGCTCCGGGGTGCGGGCCGCCAGCTCGGCGGGCTCGACCTCGACCAGGGTCGCCTCGGCGGAGCCGTCGGCGCGGTCCGGGCACCACTCGGCGGCCCGCTCGGCCAGCTCGGCGGCGAGCGTGGCGGGCACCGATGCGGTGCCGTCGCGGTCGGCCCAGCGGGCCGCCACCGCGGCGTCGGCGGCCGTGACGCCGACGGCGAAGGTCGCCACCACCCCCGGCAGCGAGAGCAGCCCGCCGACCAGCTCGTCCGGCAGGTCGGCCACGCTGCGGGCGTCGAAGGCCGAGCGCCACGAGGCGTGCAGCAGCGTCGACCACGGGGTGCGCGGGGTCGTCGGCATCGGTGGCTCGTCCTCCCGCTCCTCGTCGGACCCCGATCGGGTCAGACCCCTACTGTAAGGTTCCCGCACGTTCGCTCCACCCGGCGACCCACAGGAAAAGAAGCCGCGATGACATCGCTCTCCGACGACGACGCCCTGTTCCGGCTCGACGACCGCGACCTGGCGGCCGAAACCGCGACCGGTACCGCGTTCGACCTGTCGCAGTGCGTCAACGAGCCGATCCACCTGCTCGGCGGCATCCAGTCCTACGGCACCCTGCTCGCGCTGGACGCCGCGGACGTGATCGCGGTCGCCGGGTCGAACAGCGAGCAGGTGCTCGGCCGCCCGGCCGCCGCCCTGGTCGGCACCCCGGTCGCCGAGCTGATCGGCCGGGACGGGCTGCTCGCCGTGCACGAGACGCTGCGCGCCCCCACCGGCGACCGCGGGCTGATCGGGCTGCACATCCCGCCCGGCGGCCCCGAGTTCGACGCCACCGTCTACCGCGCGGACGGCGCCCTCGTCATCGAGTTGGAGCCCGCCGCCGTCGAGCGGCCGTTCCAGTTCGCCCGCTTCTACCCCCGGCTGCGCGGCACCCTCACCCGCCTGCAGAACGAGCGGACCGTGCTCGCCGCCTGTGCCGCCGCAGTCGCCGAGATCCGCGCGCTGACCGGCTACGACCGGGTCGTCGCCTACCGCTTCGAGGGCCGCGACGGCCCCGGCGAGGTGATCGCGGAGTCGGTCGCCGACGGCCTCGACCCCTGGCAGGGGCTGTGGTTCCCGGCCACCGACATCCCGCCGCAGGCGCGCAGGCTCTACGAGCGCAACTGGATCCGGGTCATCTCCGACGTCGACGACGACACCGCGGTGCTGGTGCCGCCGCTGCTCTCCGACACCGGCGCCCCGCTCGACCTCTCCGACTCCACGCTGCGCACGGTCTCCGGCTTCCACCTGGAGTACCTGCGCAATATCGAGGTCAGGTCGTCGATGTCGGTGTCGCTGCTGCGCGACGGCGAGCTCTGGGGGCTGATCGCCTGCCACGGCATCGAGCCCCGCACGCTGAGCCCCGAGGTCCGCACCGCCTGCGAGTTCTTCGGCGTGATGCTCTCGCTGCAGCTGGCCGCGCTGGAGGACGCCGAGACCTCGAAGGCGAGGCAGACCGCGCGCAAGGCGCTGGCCGAGCTGGTCACCGCGCTGGACACCGACATCGGCCAGTCGGTGCGCGACAACGGGGCGCTGCTGGCCCAGCTGGTCCCTGCCGACGCCGTCGTGCTGCGCGCCGCCGACGTGGCCACCGGCGCGTTCGCCACCACCGTCGCGCACGGCGACGCCGAGTTCGACGCCGCCGCGCTGGACACCCTGTGGCGGCTCATCCCCGCGATCCCGGCCGGGCAGGTCTGGAGCAGCGGCTGCCTCGGCGACCACGACCCGGCGCTCACCGCGCTCTCCCCCGCGCTCAGCGGCGCGCTCGTCCTCGCGCTGGACGGCGCCGGTACCTGCATCGCCTGGCTGCGCCGGGAGCGCAGGGCGGCGCGCACCTGGGCCACCGATCCGGCGCAGCCGGTGCGGCTCGGCCCGCGCGGCGAGCGGCTCACGCCGCGCGGCTCGTCGGCGGTCTACCAGGCGGTGGTGCGCGGCTGCTCGGTGCCGTGGACCGCGCCGGACGAGGCGGTGGTGCAGGAGTTCGGGCACGCCATCACCACCGTCGTGCTCAGGCACACCGCGCGGCTGGCCGCGCTGAACAACGAACTGCGCAGGGCCAACCACGATCTCGACACCTTCGCGCACGCCGCCGCGCACGAGCTCAAGGAGCCGCTGCGCGGCATCTCCAACTCCGCCACCTTCATCGGCGAGGACGCGGGCGACACCCTCGACCCCACCACCGTGCGCAGGCTCGGCACCATCCGCACGCTCGCGGTGCGGATGGACGAGCTGATCAACTCGCTGCTGCACTTCGCCCAGCTGGGCCAGGGCGAGCTGCGCCGAGAGCCGGTCGACCTGCGCGCCGCCGCCGAGCGCGCGCTGCAGATCGCGGGCGCGAGGCTGGAGGAGGAGCGGGTCGAGGTCACCCTGCCCGAGCCGGGGGTGACCGTTCCGGCCGACCCGGACCGGCTGCAGGAGATCCTGATCAACCTGCTGGTCAATGCCGCCAAGTACGCGGGCGACGAGCTGCCGCGCACGGTCGAGGTCGGGGTGCGGGCCGACGGCGGGGTCCCGGTGTACTTCGTGCGGGACAACGGGATCGGCATCCCGGAGGCGGACCAGAAGGAGGTGCTGCGGCTGTTCCGCAGGCTGCACCCGCGGGAGTCGCGCGGCGGCGGCCACGGCGCCGGGCTCGCCATCGTGGACCGGATCGTGGAGCGGCACGGCGGCACGCTGTGGTTGGAATCCGCGCCCGGTACCGGCACCACCGTGCTCTTCACCCTGGCGGCCGAGCCCGGCGCGGGATGACCGTCCTGCGGTATGTTTTCCCCGCAACGCCCCCCGGCGGAACCGCCGGAACGGGGTTTTCCATGGGATACGCTGAGGACGGCGGTTGAGCTCACAGCCGCAGCGAACTCTTCCCGCGATCTCCCGCGGCGGGATCCCGCGCGGTGCCGGCGGTGCCGGAACCGACGACGCCCGCCCGGCCTTCGCCGTCGAGAGAGGTTCACCGTGCGCTTCACAGATCAGCCCCGCGATTTCCAGATCGAGGTCAGGTCGGTCGATGCCGCTGTCGTGGTGACCGCCCGCGGCGAGGTCGACATCATCACCGCGCCCCGGCTGCAGCAGGCGCTCACCGAGGCGGGCTCCGGCATCGTCGTCGCCGACCTGACCGCCGTCCCGTTCTTCGACTCGGCCGGGCTGAACGCGCTCATCCAGGCCTCGGACGGCGCCGAGCTGCGGATCGCCGCCTCGCGCGCGGTGCACCGGCCGATGGAGGCCACCGGCCTGGCCAAGGTGATCCCGACCTACGACAGCGTGGACGCCGCCCTGGCGGGCTGAGCCCGAATGTGCTGTTTCACGCGGTATCCGAATCGGACACCCCGTCGTGGCATGCTGTCCGAATGCCCGACATTCGTCTCGAGATCAGCGGCGACATCGCCACCATCACCCTCGACCGCCCGGCCAAGCTCAATGCCTTCACCACCGTGATGGAGAACGAGCTGATCGAGGCGTTCGACCGCACCGACGCCGACGACGCCGTGCGCGCGGTGGTGCTCACGGGCGCGGGGCGCGCCTTCTGCGCGGGCGCCGACCTCTCCGCGGGCGCCGACACCTTCGTCGCCCCCGAGGACTGGCGCGACGGCGGCGGCCGGGTGGTGCTGCGGATGTTCGAATCGCGCAAGCCGATCATCGCCGCGATCAACGGCCCCGCGGTCGGCGTCGGCATCACCATGACGCTCGCGGCGGACTTCCGGCTGGCCGCCGACAACGCGCGGATCGGCTTCGTCTTCAACCGGCGCGGCATCGTGCCGGAGTCGGGCTCCAGCTGGTTCCTGCCCCGGCTGGTGCCGCTGCAGACCGCGCTGGACTGGGTCTACTCCGGGCGCCTGGTGGAGGCCGCCGAGGCGCACGAGGCCGGGCTGCTCTACCGGCTGTACCCCGTCGAGCAGCTGCTGGACGAGGCGTATGCGCTGGCCCGCTCGGTGACCGAGCACTCGGCGCCGGTCTCGGTGGCGCTCTCCAGGCAGATGCTGCTGCGCGGGCTCGGCGTCGAGCACCCGATGATCGCGCACCGGGTGGAGACCCGCGGCATCCTCTCCCGCGGGGCCAGCGCCGATGCCCGCGAGGGCGTCACCGCCTTCCTGGAGAAGCGGCCCGCCCGCTTCCCGGACCGGCCGAGCGCCGACATCCCGGACATCTTCGGCGCCGACATGCCGGTCCCGCCCTTCCGGCCGTAGCCGGAGCGCCCGCTCAGGAGGCGTAACCGCGCAGGATCACCCCGCGCAGCGCGGTCCGGTAGTCGTCGGTCTCCCCGGTGACCGCCGGGCGGCGCCCGCCGGGCCACCGGTGCAGCGCGTCGTCGATGCCCTCGTCCACCGCGTCCAGCACGCGCGGCGCCGGGATGCCCTGCTGGGCGCAGCTGCGCACCGCGCGCTCCAGCCGCTCCAGGGTCGGCATCCCCGATCGCTCCGCGACTTCGAGCAGGGTCAGCACGACGTGGAAGGCCGCGTGCGTCGCCGCGCGGGTGTCGCGCTCTCCGGTACCCCTTCGGTCCTCCACGCCGCTTCCTCCCTCGCCCACCGTCTCGTTCGCCGTCGACCGTGCGGCGACAGACGGTATCGGAGTGCGCCGGGGGTCGGGGGCGAGCCGGAGGTCTCCCGTGCAATCCAGTTCCTACGCCCACGTATCTTGTGAACGGCCACAGTAGGCGTGAGTACGGGTTGCAGCAAACTCCGGTCCCGTCGGGTCAGTACACCGGGAGGACGGCTTCCTCGGTTCCGGTGAACATGCGGCGCATGATCGGGCGGGCCGCCCGCGAGGTCATCACCCCGGCCGCGGCGCGGGCCAGCCGGCGGTCGCCGCGGAGCCGGGAACCATGGCCCGGATGCCGCCGCCGGGCACCTGCTTGGCCCGCTTCAGGTACGGCGTGAGCACCCGCTCGACCCTGGCCAGCGCGGCGGGGATGTCGTCCGGGCCCGCGGTGAGCTCGCCGCACAGCACGTGGGCGCCGACGATCGCCGCTGCGGTACCCATGCCGGTGAGCGGAGAGCCGCAGTACCCGGCGTCGCCGAGCAGCGTCACCCGCCCGGCCGAGAGCGACGGCATGTCGACCCGCACCAGCTCGTCGAAGTAGAAGTCCGGCGCGTCCGGGAGCGCGGCCAGGATGTGCGGCGCGTGTCCGCCGACCCCGGTCAGTCTGCGCCGCACCAGCTCCCGCTGCGCGTCGGCGTCGCCGCGCAGCGCAGGGGCGGCGGGGGCGCGCAGCGTCACGATCGCCTTGGCGGTGGCCGGGTCGGCGTCCGGGCGGACTCCGACGGAGACCCCGACCGCCGGGTGCAGGCTGAACCAGCCCGGCTCGGCATCGGCGGGCGTCGGCACGGTGAAGAACGACATGGCGCCGCCCAGGTGGGTGGTGAACCGCTCCTCCGCGCCGAAAACCAGCGCCCTGGTGGCGGAGTGCAGCCCGTCCGCGGCGACCACCAGGTCGTAGCGCTCGCGGTGCCCCGAGGCGAAGGTGACATCGACACCCGCGCCGTCGTCGCGCAGCGCCGTGATCGACTCGCCGTAGCGGTACTCCGCGCGGTCACCGAGCGCGGTGAGCAGCACGTCGTTCAGGTCGCCCCTGGTGATCTCCAGATCGGCCACCGGGCCCGCACCGTCGAACATCTCCGCGGGCAGCCGGGCATAGACCCTGCGCTGCGCGTCGACGTAGGCCATGCCGCGCTCGTGCAACCTGCGCTCGCGGATGGCGGGCAGCAGCCCCATCCGCTCCACCACCGCGCGGCTCTGCCCGCGGAGATCCACCGCCTGCCCGCCCGGCCGCGGCGCCGCCGCGCGCTCCACCACGGTCGCGCGCGTTCCCTTCGCCGCCAACCCGAGCGCGAGCGCATTCCCCGCGATTCCACCACCGCATTGGGAGGACCTGCTGGCCGGTGCGCGGCGGGTGATCGTGGAGCGCGGCGTCGCCAAGGCCACCGCGCGGGAGATCGCGGCCGCCGCCGGGGTCAGCCTCGCGGCCATCGGCTACCACTTCGGCTCCAAGGAGCAGCTGATCACCGAGGCGCTCAGCGACACCCTCGGCACCGCCATCGGCGATGCCATGGAGGACCGCATCCGCGAGGGCCGCGGCCACACCCCGCTGGACGGCTTCGCAGCCGTCTGGAACGCCATGCCCGCCGCCTTCGCCGCCAACCGGGCGGCCATGCTCGCCAGCGCCGAGAACCTGGTCCGGGTAGCCCGCTCCCCCGAGGCGCAGCAGCACTTCGCGGCCATGCTCGAGGGCGGTTTCGACGACCTCGCCGACGCACTGCGCGACGCCCATCCGGAGCTCACCGACGAGCAGGTGCGGGCCATCGCGGAGCTGCATTTCGTCTTCTCGCAGGGCCTCGGGCTCCTGCACACCATCGCCCCCGATGCCCCACTCCCCGACGGCAATCGATTCGCTATCGCCATCGCGGCCCTCGCCGGGATCAGCCGAGAGTCGTGACCGATGCCGCCGCCTCGACCAGGGCAACTCATAATTAGATGCGCATATCCAAGTATTGGCATGTTACTTGCGGCCCAGGGCGCCGGTTCAACCACCGGATTAGCGGTACGCTTTCAGCCGGAAAATTCGACCCGCTCCCACTCGCATCCCCGTACGCCCTGAACTGGGCATTCAGTCCACTTTACGGTGCGGAAAACGGCTATTTGCCACATGTTTGCTTCTCCGGATTCCCGGGAATCATCGCAATGCAATTCGACCGAGCCGACAGCGACGTGAGGATGAGGACGAATGGACAGGAGAGGAAAGGCGGCACTCGCCGCCGGAGCGGCCGCGATTCTGCTGCTCGGCGGCGCCGGTAGTCTGGCCTTTTGGCAGGACAGCACGCAGTCCGGCGGCGGCACCATCACCGCCGGTGAGTTGGCGCTCAGCCCGTGCACCCCGGTCGGAGCCACCGGCTGGGAGGACATCACCGGCGGCACCGCGGAACCCATCGACGTGGCGAACTTCCGCATCGTCCCGGGCGACACGCTGCGCTACACCTGCACCACCACGGTCGCCGCGGACGGCGACAACCTGACGGCGACGCTCGCGGCGGACACCACGCAGATGTTCGACCCGGCAAGCGATCCCGCGCTGCGGGCCCGACTGATCGACACCTCGCTCACCGCCACCAGCAGCAGCGGCGGCGTGCTGCCGAACGCCCAGATCACCGAGGCGAACGACGGCGACACCCTGACGGTCGCGGCCCGGCTCACCTTCGACCCGGCCACGCCGAACAAGGAGGCGCAGAACGCGAGCGTCACCCTCAACCGGGTGGCGATCACGCTCACGCAGAACACCAATCCCGCACCCTGACCCGGGATCCGCGGAATGCGACGGTTGCGATGGTGGGCGATCGCCGGTGCGGCGCTGGCACTGCTGGCCTTCGGGGTGGCCGAGCAGTCCGGCGCCTACTGGCGCGCCGAGTCGCGGATCGGCGGCGACATCATTCGCTCCGGAACGCTGGCGCTGCGCGTCGGCGGGGCGTCGAGTCAGGTGAGCAACTACGTCTTCGACGCCTTCGGCGGCGCGAACCTGGCGCCCGCGGCGGTGGTGCAGAAGCCGCTCACCGTGCGCAATGCCGGTGACGTCACTATGTTCTACCGGCTACAGAACGTGCGGCAGAGCTCCGCGGCGGTGCCGCTCACCCTGCAGATCTGGCTGGTCGGCGCGGAATCCGGCTGCCCTGCCTCGGCGGCGCCCGGCGGGACCGCGCTCTACAGCGGGCAGATGGCGGGCGCCCAGGTGCCGGGCGCACCCGGCTGGGCGCCGACGCTCACGCCCGGCGCGACCGCGGTCTGGTGCCTGCGCGCCACCGTCGGCGCGGCCGCCGCCCCGAACACCTCCACGACCGTGACCTTCGACTTCCTGGCGAGTTCATCGTGAACGCACACCGCACCGCGGCGCCTGCGGCGCCCACCGAGGAATCCACCGGCGCGGGCTGGTGGATCAAGTCCGTGCTGACCTGGGTGCTGCTCTTCCTGCTGGTCGGGTTGCTGGTGGTGACCATCGTGCTGCCGCTGCTGGTGGGCGGGCACCGCTACACCATCCTGACCGGGTCCATGCAGCCCACCTATCCCCCGGGCACGCTGGTGGTGGTGCGGCCCGAGGAGCCGGTCGAGTTCGCGGTCGGCACCCCGATCACCTATCAGCTCCGCTCGGGGCAGCCGGAGGTGGTGACGCACCGGATCGTGCAGATCCGGCGCAGCGCCGACGGCGAGATCGGCTTCATCACCAGGGGCGACGCCAACCAGGTCGACGATCAGGAGATCGTGCGGCCGGAGCAGATCCGCGGCGCGGTCTGGTATTCCATCCCCTACCTCGGCTACGTCAACAACTGGTTCTCCGGGCCGAAGCGGACCTACACCATCGCCGCGCTCATCGTGCTGCTCGGCGGGTACGCGCTGTTCGCGCTCGCCACCGACACCAGGGACCGGGTGCGGGCCAAGCGGGAGGACCGGTGAAATACCTGACCGCGCTCGGGAACCTGTGGGCGAGTGCGCGGGTGCGCGCCCTGCTGACGCTCGGGATCGTGCTCGGGCTCGGGACCGCGGGCACGCTCGCGGCGTGGAGCGACTCGGCCACCGCCACCTCGGGCACCTTCAGCATCGGCACGCTCGACCTCAGGGTCAACGACACCAAGGAGCTCGCGCTGCCCGCGCTCGCGCTCACCGGCATGCTGCCCGGCGAGAGCGTCGCCGCTCAGCTCACCGCGCAGAACAGGGGGACGATTCCGTTGACCTACACGATGGCGGCGAGCACTCCGGCAGGCAGTGCCGCGCTCGCCGGGTTCCTGACGATCTCCATCCACCCCGGCGGGGCGGCGAGCAATGCCACCGCGAACGGGATGCGCACCGGGACCTGCAGCGGGGCCAGGCTGGCGCAGGGCACGCTGACCGCGGGCGGGTCGACGCCGCTGGTGACCACGGCGCGGCCGCTCGCCGGGAGCACGGGCACCGACCCGCTCTGCGTGGTGGCGCAGCTGAGCACCGGTGCGCCGGTGGCGGTGCAGAACCAGAGCGTCGCCTCGGTGCGCTTCGCGTTCACCGCGACCGCGGTGGGGCAGCCGTGACCGGGGTTCCGGCGGCGCGGCCGCCGTGGCAGCGGAATCGGGATTTCCCGCGGCCGGGGCCGGGGGCAGCGGCTCCCGCGAACCCCGATGCGGGCGGGTGGACGGCGGAGACCGGTCACCTCCGTGCGGCCGACGTGACAGAGCGGCGCGGGGAGGCGCTGCGGGAGGGGTTCGAGCGCGCCGGAGATGGTCCGGGGACGGGCGCCGGGAACGGTGGGCCTGCGGTTCCGGACGGGGAGTCGGGGGGCCGGAGGCACGCGCGGCCGGAGTTGCGGACCCCCGCGCAGATCGCGCTGACGATCGGGGCGGTGGCGGGGACGATCTGCCTGCTCGCGGCGGCGCTGGCGCTGCTGTTCGGGATCAAGCCGCTGCTGTTCCGCTCCGGGTCGATGGAGCCCGCGATCGGGACCGGGGCGGTGGCGCTGGTGCGCGCCGTCGACGCGACGGAGCTCGCGGCCGGTGACGTGGTGTCGGTGCGCAATGCCGCGGGCGAGCGGCTCACGCACCGGGTGGTGGCGGTGGATTCGATCACCGGCAACAGCGCGACGATCCGGCTCAAGGGCGATGCGAACGAGGCCGAGGACGCCCAGCCCTACACCGTGACCGAGGCCGAGCGGGTTCTCTTCCACGTCGAGAAACTCGGCTACGCGGTGGCGTGGCTGGCGAGCCCGCCCGCGGTCTTCCTCGGCGGCGCCTTCGCCGGGCTGCTGCTCGCCGTCGCGTTCCGCCCCCGCACGGCCTCCGGGGGGAGCGGCAGGCACGCCGCGGCGCCGCTGGTCCTGGTGGCGGCGCTGGTCACCGCCACCGGGTTGGGCGGGGCACCGGAGGCGAAGGCGCAGGCAGGCACCGATGCCGCGGCGGCGAACAGCGGGGCCTTCACCTCGCGCACCGAGTTCGTGCCGCGGATCAACCAGCCGTTCTCCAACGGCACCTACGTCACCTGTGCCAAAGCGACCGCGTCGGGGCCGGACCCGGTGACGATCCGCTGGCGGCACATCGGCGCGCCGTACCTCTACCGGCTGGTGCTGCGCGATCTCAGCAACACGATCTGGCGCACCTGGGACGTCACCACCGTTCCGGCCGCGGCCGGCGACACGGTGAGCTTCGTGATCACCGGAGCGGGGCTGCCCGCCCGGCTGGCCCTGCCCTATCTCTACGACCTGGAGGTGCACACGGTGCTTCCGGGCCCGCCCGTTTCCTCGGGTGCGGTCGGCACCGCGTGGCGTGGCTTCGGCGTGCAGCAGGTGCTGCTCGTCGGATTGGTCACCCCGGAGGACCTCGACTGCGGCGTGCTGCGCACCGAGCAGAACGGCGCTCCCGCCTACGTGCCCGGACCCGCCTCGGCCTCCTGCACCAATGCCGCTCCGCGCGCCACCCTGGCCTGGCCGCATCTGGGCTCGCCGTACAGCTACACCGTGATCGTGCGGGACGGCACCAGCCGCAACATCATGTCGACCCGTCAGGTGCCCGGTGGCACCGCGCCCGCCGGGCAGAGCCTGACCAGCACGATCGCGGTCGCCGACCTCGATCTGACCCAGCGCACCGGCAATGCCGCCGTCGCGGAGATCCGGACCACGAACGGCACCGCCGTCTCCAGCGAGTTCGCGCAGCAGAACCTGACGGTCACCACCACCTCGGTGGCCTGTCCCGCCGCGGGCCTGCGCTCCCAGTCGATTCCGTCGAGCAGCGCCGCCGCCACCACGACCCCGACCGGCACCACCGCTCCCCCGACGAGCGCCCCCACCACCACCGCCACACCGAGCACGGCCCCGCCCCCGGCTCCGGTGACCACCACGACGACCCCCGCCCCGCAACCTCCGCCCCCCGCACCGACCACCACGACCACCACCCCGCCCGCGGCCCGCGAACTCCCCGCAACGACCACCCCGTCCTCGACGACCACTCCCCCGCCCTGACCGGCGGGGCTGGCGCGGAGCCCGAACGGTGGGAAAGATGGCGACCGTGAATCTCTCAGGTGTCGGAATTTGGAGCTCCCCGCTGCGCTACGGCGACCCGGTGGCGGCGGCGGAGGCCGCGGCCGAACTGGAGGAGGCGGGCTTCACCGCGCTCTGGATCCCGGACGTCGGCGGCCCGGTGCTGGACTCGGTGGAGAACCTGCTGCGGGCCACCTCGAAGGTGGTGATCGCGACCGGCATCCTGAACCTCTGGATGCACGAGCCCGCCGAGGTGGCGGCGGCGTACCACCGCCTCGCGGAGAGCTACGGCGACCGCTTCCTGCTCGGCATCGGCGTGAGCCACGCCCCGCTCATCGACGCGAAGTCCCCCGGCCGCTACCGCAAGCCGCTGGCCGCGACGAAGGCCTTCCTGGACGGGTTGGACGCCGCCGAGCGCCCGGTGCCCGCGGACCGCATGGTGCTGGCCGCGCTCGGCCCGAAGATGCTCGCGCTGGCCGCGGAGCGGACCAGCGGCGCGCACCCCTACCTGGTGCTGCCCGAGCACACCCGGACCGCGCGCGAGGTGCTCGGCGCGGGCCCGCTGCTGGCGCCGGAGCAGACCGTCATCCTCACCTCCGACGCCGCCGAGGCGCGCGAGATCGGCACGCCGTGGCTGCGCGGCTACCTCTCCATGCCGAACTACGCGAACAACCTGCTGCGCTCCGGCTTCACCGAGGAGGACATCGCGACCGTCAGCGACCGGCTGTTCGACGCGGTGATCGCCTGGGGCGACGAGGAGGCGGTGCTGCGCCGGATCGCCGAGCACCGGGAGGCGGGCGCCGACCACGTCTGCGTGCAGGTGCTCCGCGCCGACCAGCGTGCCCTGCCGCGCGCGGAGTGGCGCCGGATCGCGGAGGCGCTGAGCTGATGCTCGTCGTCATCGGACTCGTCCTGGCCGGGATCGCCGCGGCGATCCACGTGTACATCTTCCAGCTGGAATCGCTGGCCTGGACCGCGCCGCGCACGCGGGCGATCTTCGGGGTGAACGCCCAGGATGCCGAGATCACCAAGCCGCTCGCCTTCAACCAGGGCTTCTACAACCTGTTCCTGGCGGTCATGGTCGCGGTCGGCATCGTCGCGGTCGCGCTCGACCACCGGGCGGTCGGCGCGGCGCTGGTCTTCGCCGGTGCGGGCAGCATGGTCGCGGCCGGGCTGGTGCTGCTGCTCTCCGACCCGCGCAAGCGGCGGCCCGCGCTGATCCAGCTGACCGCGCCGCTGCTCGGCATCGTGATCCTCGCCATCGGCCTGGCAGGCTGAGTTTTCCGCGGCGCGGATCGGGCAACGCCGAACGTAGTCGAAACCGAAGGAGGGGTGCGCCGTGCCCGAGACCAGTGCCGCCCGTGAACGGATCGTCGTCGTCGGCAGCGGTTTCGCCGGGTTCACCTGCGCCGGTGAGCTCTGCAAGCGCCTGGCGAAGTCGGGGCGCGACATCGAGATCGTGCTGGTGACCCCGCAGGACTACATGCTCTACACCCCGCTGCTGCCCGACGTGGCAGGCGGGCTGATCGATCCGCGCTTCGTCGCCATCCCGCTGGCCGACGCGCTGCCGAAGGTGCGGCTGGTGGTGGCGAGCGCGGACTCGGTCGACCTGGCGGCCCGCACGGTGACGGTGACCAGCGAGCACCACGCGCCGCGCACGCTCTCCTGGGACCGGCTGGTGCTCACCCCCGGCTCGGTGACCCGGCTCTTCGACGTGCCGGGGCTGCACGAGCACGCGCGCGGGCTGAAGACCGTCGCCGAGGCGCTCTACCTGCGCGAGCAGCTGCTGCGGCAGCTGGAGCTGGCCGACCAGGAGGAGGACGAGCAGGTGCGGATCGCCCGCCGCACCGTCGTCGTGGTCGGCGCCTCGTACGCGGGCACCGAGCTCATCGCCCAGCTCCGCGCACTCGCCGACGACTACGCCGCCCGGCGCGGGCTGCGCCGCGACGACATCCGGTTCCTGCTGCTCGACACCGCGAAGCAGGTCATGCCCGAGGTCGGCGCCGAGCTCGGCGAGCAGGTGCTGCACGAACTGCGCGGGCGCGGCATCGAGATCCGGCTGGAGACCTCGCTCGCCGAGCTGCACGCGGACCGGGTGCAGCTCACCGACGGCACCGTCGTCCCGACGCACACCGTCGCCTGGGTGACCGGCGTGACCGGCGCGCCCGTGCTGGAAACGCTCGACCTGCCGCTGGAGCGCGGCAGGCTGGTGGTCGACGCCGAGCTGCGGGTGCCCGGCCACCCGTCGGTCTTCGCCGGTGGCGACGCCGCCGCCGTGCCCGACCTCACCAAGCCGGGCGAGATCACCCCGCCCACCGCGCAGCACGCCTCCAGGCAGGGCAAGACGCTGGCCCGCAATGTCGCCGCCAGCCTCGGCATCGGCACCTTCGCGCCGTACCGGCACCGCGACCTCGGCCTCGTCGTCGACCTGGGCCCGCGCTTCGCGGTCGCCAACCCGCTCGGCATCCCGCTCTCCGGGCTGGTCGCCAAGGCCGTCACCCGCGCCTACCACACCTTCGCGGTGCCGCGCGGGGTGAACCGGTGGGCGGTCGTCATCACCTACCTGACCAACACCGTCACCCAGCGCCCGCTGGCCCTGCTCGGCCTGGTCGACCGGGAGGAGGCGAGCTTCGCGCGCGCGGAGGGGATTTCGGAGCGCTGAGCCCGGTCACGGTGGCGACCCAGAGGTAGTCGCGGGCCCGGCTCGCGGCGACCAGGTGCTGCCGGGCGAGCAGCTCGGCCCGGTCGCGGTCGCCCTGGTCGGGTTCCTCGTCCACCAGCCGGAAGACGGCGGCGAAGTCCATGCCCTTGGCCCGGTGCACGGTCCCGACCTTGATCGCCGCGACCTCCATCCCGTCGTACTCCTCGAGGGCGAGCGCGTCGTGCCCGGCGCGGGTCAGCAGCCGCAGGTAGTGCCTGACGGCGGTGCGGCCGTCGACCAGCACCGCGATATCGGAGCCGGGCGGCACCGCGGCGACCGCCCGCAGCAGCGCGGCGTCGACCTCGGTGCGCGGCACCCGGAGTTCGACGGCGTCGCCGCCGGGCAGGACGCCGTCGCTGTCCCGGACGGCGAAGCCGGGCCCGCCGTCGAGGTCGTCGACGGTGTCCATGGCCTCGATGCGCTGGGCGTAGCGCAGCACCGCGTCCCGGTTGCGGTAGTTGGTCCGCAGCACGCGGCCCCGGCCGCCGCCGAGCGGGATACCGGCGTCCGAGAGCCGCCAGCCGCCCGCGTAGACCTGCTGCTGCCCGTCCCCGACCAGCAGCAGCGGGGCGTTCGGCCCGCCGCCCGCGATGTGGTGCGCCAGCCTCAGCTGCGTGAGGGTGAAATCCTGGACCTCGTCCACGACGACGAGGCCGTAGTCCTCGGTGTGGTCCAGCGGCCGGGCGGTGATCTCGGCCAGCGCCTTCGCGATCACGTCGTGGAAGGTGTCGATCCCGCGCTCCGCCAGCCGCTCCCGGTACGGGAGGTAGAACCGGTGCCACACCGTCGTGCGCTGGGTGGCACCGAGCCGGATCCGGTTGCGGCCGGGCCGGTCGATCGCCAGGTACTCCGCGAGGGTGGTGATGCCGCGGCCCTCGATCACCCGGCCCACCTCCTCCCTCCAGTACTCGTAGTCGGTGCCCTCGATCGCGGCGAGGTCGTTCCTGGCCCTGGTCCAGGCGCGGGCGAAGGCGTCCTCGTACGGCTTCTCGTCCGCCCGCGGCAGCCGGTAGGCGACTCCGCGCCAGGCGAGGAATCGGCTCGCCCAGGCGTGCAGCCCCATGAACTCGGCCCGCTCCCCGACCCGCGGGGCCAGCCGGTCGAAACCCGCGCGGTGGTAGCCGGGCAGGGTCCGGACGAAGCTGGTGAACAGCAGCCTGCCCGGCCTGGTCTTCGCGAAGCGCGCCATGCGGTGCAGCGCGACGACGGTCTTCCCGGTGCCCGCGGGGCCGCTGAGCCGGGCCGGGCCGGTGAAAGCGGCGTGCACCAGGGCGATCTGGTCCGGGTCGAGGAAGGTGACCCACTACGGGAACGGGCGGCCCAGGGCACGGCGGCGCTCGTCGTCGCGCAGGTCGCCGATGCCGAAGAGCTCGCCGGTGCCGTCCGGCTCGGGCCGGGGCGCGTCGTCCTCGGCGATCAGCTCGTACCGCTCGGACCGCGCGGCGACGGAGAGCGCCAGCTCGCGCACCCGCGGCCGCGACACCGTGCGGTCGCCGTCGAACAGCAGTGCCCCGAAGCCTGCCTCGTCCGCCGCCAGGAACGGGTCGTGTACCTGAACCGGCACCGCGCGCGGCATCAGCAGCACCACTTCCAGCGTGTGCGGCACCAGCCTGCTCCCATCGGCGAGCGCCGCGGCGAACAGCTCCTCGGCGTGCACGCGCACCCGTCGGAGCCTGCCCCGGTCCGGGACCTCGTCGGTGAAGACCAGGGCGTATACGCCGGTGCGCCCGATGGCGAAGGCGGCGGCCCGGCCGGGCGAACCGCCGGAGCCGTCCACCACCAGGTGCCAGCCGCTCGCCATCAACGGCACCGACAGGAAGCGGCGCTGCGGCGCGGTCAGGAACGGGTACCGCTCGAGCTGTGCCTGCGCCCAGCGCCGCCTACGCTCCACCCCGATGTTCGCCACTGGATCCCCCGCTCCGGCCGGCCGGGTTCCAGGGTAGCCCGAACGCGCGGCTCGACGGTGTGAAATACGGCCGGTGGCAAGCGAATTGGCAGGGGTCAGCCCTGCGGCTTCCCCTTCCAGTCGCCGAACGGCTCGTCCCGCTCGCGGACCGCTTCGCGGAAGCCCGCGGTGGCGGCGCGGAGCTGGAAGGCGTAGCCCTCGCGGGTGTGTCGGGAGATGCCGTCGAAGACCGTGCTGATCATGCCGGAGTTGGCGACGCCCTGGGCGAGCAGCGAACTCGTCACCGCGAGCTTCGCCATGACCAGCTGGTTCAGCGGCATGCGGGCGATGCGGGCGACGAATTCCTCGGTGCGGGCGTCGAGTTCGGCGGCGGGCCAGGATTCGACGGCGAGCCCCCACTCGGCGGCCTGCGCGCCGGTGAGCGAGTCCCCGGTGAAGAGCAGCCGCTTGGCGCGCTGGTCCCCGAGGCGGTGCGCCCACATGCCCGCGGCCGGGATGCCCCAGACCCGGGTGGGCGGGTAGCCGATGCGGGTGTCGTCGGCGCAGACGATCTGGTCGGCGTAGAGCGCGATGTCGGTGCCGCCCGCGATGGCGAAGCCGTGCAGCTTGGCGACGGTCGGCTTGTTCGCGTGCAGCAGGCTGGCGAAGCCGCGGTTGAAGCGGCTCATCATCTGGTAGTCGAGCACCGGGTCCCAGGTGCCCCACGGGTTGTGGTTGCGCGCCTGCACCATCGGGTCGAGCGCGGTGCCGAGGGTGGAATCGGGGTCGTCCCGCGTGCCGGACTGCTCGGCGAAGAGCGACAGGTCGTAGCCGCCGCAGAACCCCTTGCCGCGGCCGGAGACCAGGATGACGTGCACCGCCGGGTCCAGGTCGGCGCGCTCGACGGCGTGCGCGAGGTCGAGCGGGGTGTCCGGGGTGATGGCGTTGCCCTGCTCGGGACGGTCGAAGGTGATCCGCGCGACGCGGTCGGTGACCTCGTAGGTGAGGGTGGCGTAGCGATGTTCGCGCACCGGCTCGGGGCGGCCCGCGTAGGGCGAATCGGCGCCCGCGGTGGCGTCTTCGTACCAGGCGGCGGGGCGGGTGCCCGCGTGGTTCTCGTAATCCGGCAAGGATTTCCCCTCTCAGACGGTCCGCCACGAACCTAGCCCAGGGGTTGCCGGGTGCGGCGGAGCCGGCCCGGCTCCGCCGCGCGCGCTCACTCCGGGCTCGCGTCCCCGGTGGCGGCGGCCTGCTTCGCCTTCTCCAGCTCACCGGTGAGCCGCTCGACGGTGGCGGTGTCACCGAGGTTGTCGGCGGTGGTGATGTCCTGCTTCAACTGGGCGACGATGTCCTCGTCCGACATTCGCGTGCTCCTCTCGGTTCGGGTGTTCCACCGGCGGGGTGTCCGGTTTCCGCGGCCGGAAACCGGCGGGTTGGCACCGGCCGGGGCGGGTAGCCCTCCGACCATGGACTCTTCTACGACCGCGCGCGACGTCGTCCGCTACGGGCTGGCGGGCGGCATGGTCTTCGCCGGGCTCAGCCACCTGTTCTGGGGCCGGGAGACCTTCCGCGCCCAGGTGCCGAGCTGGACGCCGCTGGACGAGGACGGCGTGGTCATGGCCTCGGGCGGGGTGGAGATCACGCTCGGCACGCTGCTCGCCGCGAGTTCGCGGGACCGGGCGCGCTTCGGCAGGCTGCTGGCGCTCTTCTTCGTGGCGGTCTTCCCGGGCAATATCGCGCAGTACACGAACAAGCGGGACGGCTTCGGCCTCGACACCGACCGGAAGCGGCTGATCCGGCTGTTCTTCCAGCCGGTGCTGATCGGGCTCGCGCTGTGGAGCACCTCGCCGCCGCGGCGCTGATTGCCGGACATTCGCCCGAGGCGGGGATACGCTGGATCCCGACCGTCGAGGAGGGCGCTGTGAACCGTCCGCACGTCTCCCGTTCCGGGCTGCTCGACCGCTTCGTCGAATCCCCGCTCGCCGGGTTGGCGCCGTGGATCGTGATGTCGCTGTTCAACGGGCCGGGCCGGTTCGAGGAGGCGGTGGCGGCGGCGTTCGGGTTCGCGCTGCTCGTCTTCGTGGCCGGGCGGCGGCGCGGCACCTCGGTGAAGTTGCTGGAGCTGTTCGACCTGGTCTTCTTCGGGGCGCTGGCGGTGGTCGGGATCCTGGCCTCGCCCGGCTTCATCGAGTGGCTGGAGCTCTGGGCCGGGGAGCTCTCCAATATCGCGCTGGCGCTCTTCGCGCTCGGCTCGCTGCTCGCGCGGGTGCCGTTCACCCTGCAGTACGCACGCGAGCAGACGCCGCGCGAGTACTGGCTCTCGCCGCTCTTCCTGCGGGTGAACTACATGATCACCGGGGTGTGGGCGGCGGCGTTCGCGGCGAACGCGCTGCTCGGTTTCCTCGCCGACGGGGTCCAGCACGACCCGGACAATTTCTGGACCGGGTGGGTGCTGCAGATCGGCATCACGCTCTTCGCCATCGCCTTCACCGAGTGGTACCCGGAGTACGCGCCGAACCGGGCGGCGCAGGCGGCGGGCAAGCCCACCGACCCGCCCAAGCCGGTCGCGCGGCTGCTGGACTGGTTCCCGCCCTTCCTGATCGGCGTCGGCGTCGCCGGGCTGATCACCGACGGCACGCACGCGGCGGTCGGGATCGGGCTGATCGCGGTCGGGATCGCCGGGGGCGCGGTGCTGCGCCGGATCGCGCCCGCCGCGCAGGCGGGCTCGCACCGCCGCTGAGCCGACCGGCTCGGCGCGGGTCGCGCGGTGCTTCGGCGGCGCGGCCTGGCTCGCTGTCGGTGCCGCGGCTCACGAGTCCCGGTGCGCGCCGTCCGAGGGGACGACGGTGAACTGCGTCGGCGGCGCGAAACCCCGTGCGGCGAAGGCCAGCTCGACCGCCTCGGAGATCGCCGCGACGGCATCGGCGGGCGCCAGCGCGATGGCGGCGCCGCCGAATCCGCCGCCGGTCATCCGCGCCCCCAGCGCGCCTGCGGCGCGCGCCGCCGCCACCGCGACGTCCAGCTCGGGGACGGAGATCTCGAAGTCGTCGCGCATGGAGGCGTGCGAGGCGTCAAGCAGCGGGCCGATGGCGGCGGCGCCGTCGGCGCGCAGGGTGCGCACGGTGTCGAGGACGCGGCGGTCCTCGGTCACCACGTGCCTGACCCGGCGGAAGGTGACGTCGTCGAGCAGCTCGCGCGCCCGGTCCAGGTCGGCGACCTCGAGGTCGCGCAGCGCCGGGACGCCCAGCGCGGCGGCGCCCGCCTCGCAGGAGGCGCGGCGCTCGCGGTAGCCGCCGGTGGCGTGCTCGTGCCTGACCCCGGTGTCGATGACGCGCAGCACCAGCCCGGCCTCGGCGAAGCCGAGCGGGACCACCTCGGCGGCGAGCGTGCGGCAGTCGAGGAAGACGGCGGCGTCGAGCTCGCCGAGCAGCGCGGCGGACTGGTCCATGATGCCGGTGGGGGCGCCGACCGCGTCGTTCTCCGCGCGCTGCCCCACCTTCGCCAGGGTCTCCCTCGAGAGCTCGAGCCCCCACAGCTCGGTGAGCGCGAGCGCGACGGCGCTCTCGATCGCCGCCGAGGAGGAGAGCCCCGCGCCGACCGGGACGGAGGAGTCGATGGCGAGGTCGGCGCCGGGCACGGCGGCGAGGTCGGCGCCGAACTCGCCGAGCGCCCAGGCGACGCCGAGCGGGTAGGCGGACCAGCCGCGCAGCTCGCCCGCGGCGTGCGCGCGCACCAGCTCGGTCACCGGGAGCGCGACCGGGTCGCCGCCGAAGGTGCTCGCCACCCGGAGCACGCCGTCGGCGCGCGGCGCGGCGGCGACCTCGGTGCGCCGGTCGATGGCGAACGGGAGCACGAAGCCCTCGTTGTAGTCGGTGTGCTCGCCGATCAGGTTCACCCGCCCCGGCGCCGACCACACCCCGGCCGCATCGGCACCGGTCAACTCCCGGAACAGCGCCCCCGCGCCCCCACCGCGTTCAGGACTCGACCCGCTCATGCTGTCTCCCCTCGGCACGAGCGGGGGCCCTCCGTGGCTACGCTGCGCTCCCGCCTCCGGGCCTGACCCGCTCATGCCAGCGCCTCGCGGATCCGCGCCGCCGCGGTCTCCGGCGGGATGTCCCCGATCCACGCGCCCATGGCCGCCTCCGATCCCGCGGGGTACTTGAGTTTGTTCGTGCCGCGCCGCGGCGAGGTGAGCTGCAGGTGCAGCCGCAGCGCGTCCCGGCCGACGCGCACCGGGGCCTGGTGCCAGGCCGCGATGTAGGGCGTCGGGGTGTCGTAGAGCGCGTCGATGCCGCGCAGCAGCCGCGGCAGCAACTCGGCCAGCTCGGCGCGCTCGGCCTCGTCGGTGGCGGCGAAGTCGGGGACGTGCCGGTGCGGCAGCAGGTGCACCTCGATGGGCCAGCGCGCGGCGAAGGGCACGAACGCGGTCCAGTGCTCGCCGGTGAGCAGCACCCGCGGGCCCGCGCGCTCGAAGTCGAGGATGTCGCCGAAGAGCCCGGGCCCGAGCCGCTCGGCGGCGTCCAGCAGGCGGGCGGTGCGCGGGGTGACGTAGGGGTAGGCGTAGATCTGGCCGTGCGGGTGGTGCAGCGTCACCCCGATCGCCTCGCCGCGGTTCTCGAACGGGAAGACCTGCTGGATGCCTGGCAGCGCGGAGAGCGCGGCGGTGCGGTCGGCCCACGCCTCGATCACGGTGCGCGCCCGGCCGGTGCCGAGCGTCCCGAGCGAGCCGTGCTGCTCCGGGCTGAAGCACACCACCTCGCAGCGCCCCACCGCGGCCAGTTCGCGGCCCAGGCCGAGCGTGGCCAGGTCGGTGAGGCCGGTGGGCGCGCCGGTGACGTCGGGGGGCAGCGCGGGGCCGAAGGACGGCGAGCGGTTCTCGAAGACCGCCACGTCGTAGCGGTCCGGGATCTCGGAGGGGTTGGTCGGGGTCTGCGGGGCCAGCGGGTCGCGGTCCGACGGCGGCAGCACCACCCGGTTCTGCCTGGCCGCGGCGATCGAGATCCACTCACCGGTGAGCACGTCGAGCCGCATGGCGGCGGTGCCGGGGCGCGGCTCCAGCGTCCTGGCATCGATCCGGCGCTCTGGACCGAGGGTGGTGTCGGCGTCGTCGAAGTAGAACAGGTCGCGGCCGTCGGCGAGCCGCGCCTGCCGCTTCACGATTCCGGATGGCACCGGACCACGATAGCCGGCATTTTCCCCCGTAGGCTCACGACGTGCTCGAATCCGCAATCACCGCCACCGGAAGGGCGGTCACGCTGGAGGCGGCGGGCGTGCGCGCCGAGATCGGCACCGTGGCCGCGGTCCTCCGTTCGCTGACCGTCGGCGGCACCGCCGTCACCGAACCGGTGCCCGCCACCGCGCCGCCGCCGCAGGGCTGCGGGCTGGTCCTGGTCCCGTGGCCGAATCGGGTGCGCGACGGCCGCTGGACCCTGGACGGCGCGCCCCAGCAGCTCGACCTCACCGAACCGGCCCGCGGCAACGCCATCCACGGCCTGCTCCGCAATACCGAGTACACCGTGCTCGAGCGGGCCGCCGACGCGGTGACGCTGGGCGCGCTGATCCCGCCGCAGCACGGCTGGCCCTTCCTGCTCGACACCACGGTCCGGTACGCGCTGCGCCCGGACGGCCTCGCGGTCACGCACGCCGTGCGCAACCTCTCCGAGCGCACCGCGCCGTGGGCGGTCGGCGCGCACCCCTACCTGCGGGTCGGTGCGCACCCGATCGAGGAGCTGGTGCTCACGCTGCACGCGGGCACCCGGTTCGAGGCGGACGAGCGGATGAACCCGGTGGCCGAGCACCCGGTGGCGGGCACCCCGTTCGACCTGCGCGGCGGGGTGCGGGTCGGGGAGCTGGACCTGGACACCGCCTTCGGCGAGGTGACCCCGGTGGACGGCGTCGCGGCCCGGCTCACCGCGCCGGACGGCGCCGCGGTCGAGCTGCTGCACGGTCGGGACTGGGGGTACGCGCAGGTGTTCACGCCGCGGATCTTCCCGCGGAACGGCGTGCGCGGCCTCGCGGTGGCGGTGGAGCCGATGACGGCGCCGCCGGACGCGCTGAACTCCGGGCGCGGGCTGGTCCGGCTGGCGCCGGGCGAGCGGGCCGAGCGGAGCTGGGGGCTGCGCTACACCGCGGCGGGCGGGTCCCGGTAGCGGCGCGGGGCGCTGCGCTCCCAGGCCGCGCCCCAGGCGGCGTAGCGGCGGCGGTCGAGCAGCACGGCGACGGCGCGCACCAGCGCCCAGCCGAGCCCGGCGGCGGTGAACACCACCAGCAGCCCGGTGCCGATGCCGCCGATCGGGGCGGCGTCGGGGCTGCGCGGCGCGAGCACCGGGCGGTTCGCGGGGTCGAGCCAGAGCGTGACGCGATCACCGGCCGATGCGGTCTGCGGCACCGAGGTCTCCGCGGTGCCGGACCGGCCGTTCTCGTCCCAGCGCACGGTGGCCCGCACGGTGTACGGCGCGACCTCGGCCGGCTCGGTGACCACGGTGGCCTGCACCGGGGTCCTGGTCGCCCGCTCGACCCGGATGCGCTCCGCGTCGACGGCGTAGACCTCGGTGCCGAGTCCCCAGGCCAGCGGGACGGTGAGCAGCACGGCGGCGACGACGGCGAGCCGGAGCACCGCCTCGAGGCGGTCCAGCGGGCGCAGCAGCGGGCTCGGATGCCACGGCCGCATCCACCCGAAGCGGACGGGCCGCTCCGGACCGTGGGGAAGCGCGGACATGGAGCACCTTTCACTCGACGATCGCCGCCCCATCGAGCATGCCCTGCCCGGCGCCGGTCGGCGGTGAGAGATCCGTCATGTCCGGCTGCCCGAGCGGCGCGGCGAGCACGTGCGCGTCCGCGCAGAGCGGCGCCAGCGCGGCGGCCGCGGTCAGCAGCGCCAGCGAACGGGTCGCGATATCGCGCTCCCTGGCGGCGAGCGCGGCAGTGACGGTCGCTGTGCCGCCGCGCGGCAGCCCCGCGAGCACCGCGCGCACCGCGCCGATCCGGTAACCCGCTTCGCGCAGCTGATGCACGATCCTGACGTCGCGCACCTGGACCGGGGTGTAGCGGCGGGTGCCGGTGCGGTCGCGGTCCGGGCCGATCAGCCCCTCGGCCTCCCAGTGCCGCAGCGCCGAGGCCCTGATGCCGAGCGCCGCCGCGAGTTCCGCGATGCCCATGGCGTCGGCGGGGCGCGGGTCGGGCACCGGCTCGGCCGCGACGGCGGCGGCCGCAACCGTCGCCGCGGCGAGCTCGGCGCGCTCCCGGTGCAGCCCGGCGTGCGCGGCGTCGAGCCGGGCGAGCACGGCGTCCCGCGGCTCGCGGTGCAGCGCGCGCAGCAGCTCCTTCGCCGCCACCGGGCCGACGGCACCGGCCAGCGCGCGGTAGGCGAGCAGGCAGTGCAGGTGGGTGGCGCCGTAGCGGCGGTAGCCGTTGGCCGCGCGGCGGGCGGGCGGCAGCACCCCGGCGGCCTCCAGGTCGCGCACGTGCTGCGCCGAGCAGCGGGCCCGGCGGGCGAGCTGCGCCGTGCCGTAGTGGAGGGTCGGGTGGTCGGATTCCCGGGTGGACGCGATGAAAGTCTCCACAAGCAGTCGAATGTAACGCTCGAAGGCATGGACATCGACGAGATCACCCGCCACGTCTCCGGCCTCGACGGGGTGCTGGCGCAGCGCCCACGACACGGCGACCCCACCGTGCCCGAGATCGCCTGGGGCGACACCTTCTTCTTCTACGCCCCGGACGGCGAGCTCCCCCGCGCCCAGCCCTTCGCGACCATCGTGACCAAGGACTACCCCGGCGACACCGGCTCCCGACTGCGCGCCCCGGAGCGCTTCCGGCTCAATATCGCCGCGGGCGCCGAAGCCTTCACCGCGCACACCGGGCACCCTCCCCGGGCCGGGATACCCGCCCCGGACCCCGCCGCCACCGACACCCTCTTCGCACACCCGCTCTACGCGGGCGCGGGCTGGCTCGCGGTGGTGAACCCCGGCCCCCGAACCGCTTCCGCGCTGCCCGCGCTGTTCACCGCCGCGCACGCCAGGGCGAAGGCGGCGCACGAGCGGCGACACCGACCCGCGCACAGCACCGCCGAGCGACTGGACGATACTGAAACGGCCATGACCATCTCCCCCACCGAACCCGATTCATGAGAAGCAGGCGATCCCCGGCGGCGCTGCGCACCGGCACCTTCGGCTACCGGGCCGACGAGCAGCGCTGGCAGTGGTCCGCGGAGACCGCGGCCATGCACGGCTACGAACTCGGCGAGGTGGTGCCGACCGCGGAACTGCTCGCCGCGCACCAGCACCAGGACGACCGCGCGCTGTTCCTCGCCGCCGTCGGCGCCGGGGACGGCTTCTGCCTGCGCCAGCGGCTCACCGCCGCCGGGGGCGACAACCGGGTGGTGATCGTGGTCGCCGAGCCGGGCCGCACCGGGCTGAACGGCTTCTACGTCGACCTCACCGGCCCGGTGGCGGCGCAGCACCGCACGCTGATCGATGCCGCGCTGCCGGACTACGCGCGGCTGCGCGGCCCGATCGAGCAGGCGGCGGGGATGCTCATGGTGGTCTACGGCGTGCAGGCCCGGCGCGCGGACGAGCTGCTGCGCGCCCGCGCCGCCGAGCACGGGCTGGAGCTTCCGCGCTTCGCCGAGCTGCTCTGCGCGGCGGTGGCCGACGGCGTCGAGGTGCCCGCCCGGCTGCGCACGGTCTTCGACCACGTGCTGCTGACGGTGCATCAGCGGGGCTGAGCGGGGCGGCGTTTCGACGCGGCGGGGTCCGGGTAGCACGGCTTGCGCCCGCATCAGCCCCGATCGAGGAGGTTCCTCCGCCATGTCGGAAACCCCGCAGCCGCCCGGTGTGCCCGGCACCGAGCCCGCCCCGCTCGCCGAGCCGACCACCCCCCGCGAACCGCTGCCCCCCAAGGCCGACCAGCGCGGCCCCGCGCCGGTCTCCCCCACCGGCGGCGAGCCGGGCGCACGGAACCAGCAGGGGGCGACGCTGACCACCGCGCAGGGCGGCAGGCTGCGCGACACCGACCACTCGCTCAAGGCCGGGCCGCGCGGCCCGGTGCTGCTGCAGGACCACCACCTGCGCGAGAAGATCACCCACTTCGACCACGAGCGGATCCCGGAGCGGGCCGTGCACGCCCGCGGCGCCGCCGCGCACGGCGTCTTCATCGGCAACGGCGCGGCCGCCGAGATCTGCTGCGCGGGGCTCTTCGCCGAAGGCGTCGAGACCCCGGTCTTCGTGCGCTTCTCCACCGTGCTCGGCTCGCGCGGCTCGGCCGACACGGTCCGTGACACCCGCGGCTTCGCCACCAAGTTCTACACCGACGACGGCGTCTGGGACCTGGTCGGCAACAACATCCCGGTCTTCTTCATCCAGGACGCGATCAAGTTCCCGGACGTGGTGCACGCCGCCAAGCCGCACCCGGACCGGGAGATCCCGCAGGCGCAGAGCGCGCACGACACCTTCTGGGACTTCGTCTCGCTGCACACCGAGGCCACCGCGCACACCCTGTGGAACATGTCCGACCGCGGCATCCCGCGCTCCTACCGGACCATGGAGGGGTTCGGGGTGCACACCTTCCGGCTGATCGACGCCGACGGCCGCTCGTCGCTGGTGAAGTTCCACTGGAAGCCGCGGCTCGGGGTGCACTCGCTGCTCTGGGAGGAGGCGCAGATCGCGGGCGGCGTCGACCCCGACTTCCACCGCCGCGACCTGGCCGACGCCATCGAGGCGGGCGCCTTCCCGGAGTGGGACCTGGGCGTGCAGGTCTTCCCGGACACCGAGGAGCAGACCTTCGAGGGCTTCGACCTGCTCGACCCCACCAAGATCGTGCCGGAGGAGCTGGCGCCGGTGCGGATCATCGGCACCATGACGCTGAACGCCAACCCGCGCAGCTACTTCGCCGAGACCGAGCAGGTGGCCTTCCACCCCGGCCACCTGGTGCGCGGCATCGACGTCACCAACGACCCGCTGCTGCAGGGCAGGCTCTTCTCCTACATCGACACCCAGATCACCCGGCTCGGCGGGCCGAACTTCGCGCAGCTGCCGATCAACCGGCCGCACGCCCCGGTCAACGACATGCTGCGGGACGGCATGCACCAGACCGCCGTGCACACCGGGGTCGCGCCGTACCGGCCGAACAGCCTGGACGGCGGCTGCCCGTTCACCGCGGACCCGGCCGCGGCGCTCATCGAGTTCCCGGAGATGGTGGCGGGCACCAAGGTGCGCGAGTCGCCCGCGAGCTTCGACGACCACTTCAGCGGGGCGCGGCTCTTCTACGCCAGCCTGACCCCGATCGAGCGGGCGCACGTCGCCGAGGCGTACTCCTTCGAGCTGGGCAAGGTGTACGAGAAGGCGATCAAGCAGCGCACGCTCGGGGTGCTGCGGCACATCGACGAGGAGCTGGCGCGCACCGTCGCGGGCAACCTCGGGCTCGCGCTTGACGGCCCCGCGCCCGAGCTCGCCGAGGTCACGCCGTCGCCCGCGCTCTCCCAGCTCGGCGCGGAGTGGCCGGTGGACGGGCGGCTGGTCGGGATCGTCGCCGACGACGAGACCGACACCGGTGAGCTGGCCGACGCGGTCGCGGCGGCCTTCGCGGCCGGGGTGACCCCGCTGGTGATCGGCCCGCACGGCGGCGAGTTCGGCCCGGTGCCGATCTCCCGGACGCTGGACACCGCGCGTTCGATCGAGTTCGACGCGCTGCTGATCGCCGCGGCGCCCGCGCACCCCAAGCTCGGGGTGCTGCTGCAGGAGGCGCACCGGCACCTCAAGGGCATCGCCTACACCGAGCGCGGCGCCGAGGCGCTGACCCGTGCCGGGATCGACACCGGCTCGGCCGGGGTGGACGCCGCCGACGGGCTCACCGCCGGGTTCGCGGCGCTCGCCGCCGCGCTGCCCGAGCACCGGGTCTGGGCCCGCGCCGCGGAATTGAGCTGAGCCGCCCCCCTCGGGCAGCCGCCCCGCCCCGGCACTCGCCGCTGCCCGAGGCGGCCGCCGCTGCCCGGGGTCGCCGACAGTGTCCATGGCAGCCGGAATTCGGTTGCGGCTGCCGTCGCGAGACGGCAGCCTCACGCCCCATGGACGACGCGGCGGTCGAACGCTTCAGCACCGACGGCTTCGTGCGGATCGAGGGCGCCTTCGAGCGCGACCTCGGGCTGCGCTGCGCCGCCGAGCTCTGGGCGCACATCGGGCTCGACGCCGACGACCCGGCGTCCTGGACCCGCCCCCTGATCTGGGTGCCCGGGCTGAGCTCGCCGCCGTTCACCGCGGCGGCGGGCACCGAGGCGCTGGTGGCGGCGTACGACCGGCTGGTGGGGCCGGGCCGCTGGCGGCCGCGGCTCGGCCTCGGCACCTTCCCGCTCCGCTTTCCCAGCACCGAACCCGCGGAGGCCGCGGGGTGGCACGTCGAGGCGTCGTTCGCGGGCGCCGACGGCGGGCCCCGCGTCGACCTGCGCTCGCGCGGGCGGGCGCTGCTCATGCTCTTCCTGTTCTCCGATATCGGCGTGGACGACGCGCCGACGCTGCTCCGGATCGGGTCGCACCTGGTCGTGCCGCCCTTCCTGCGCGACGCCGACCGGGAGGGGCGGCCGTGGATGGATGTCTGCGCCGATGTCGTGCCCGCTACCGCGGAGCTTCCGGTGGTCGCGGCGACCGGGCGGATCGGCGACGTCTTCCTGTGCCACCCGTTCCTGGTGCACTCCGCGCAGGCGCACCGCGGCCGGGCGCCGCGCTTCCTGGCGCAGCCGCCGCTGGAGCCGGTGGGCGAGCTCGACCTCGCGGCGCCGTTCCCGGTGTCGGCGGCGATCCGGCGCGGGCTCGGCTGATCAGGGCGTGCCGGTGCGGGCGGCGTCGCGCTTGGCCAGCCAGCCGTTCATGGCGGTGAGCGCGAAGCGGAAGGCGTTGAGGCGGTGGCGGTTCAGGTAGCCGTGCCAGGAGTGCGGGACCACGGCGTGCGCCACCGGGACCCCGGCGGCGTCGAGCTCGCCCGCGAAGGTCTCGCCGGAGGCGCGCAGGGTGTCGAAGTCGGCGTCGAGCATGAGGGTGGGCGGCAGCCCGGTGAGGTCGGTGCCGCCGGGGAAGGCGCCGCCGGTGAGCAGCTCGGCGTGGCCGACGTAGTTGACGTTCATCTTGTACACCGCCGCGGGGGTGAACTGCCGGTACCCCGCCAGCCCGCGGGTGCGCCTGCGCACCGAGGGGGGCAGCGCGGGGAGTTCGGCGTGGAAGAGGCCGTAGCAGAGCAGCAGCCCCGCGGTCCCGCCCAGCCGCTGGGCCGCGGTCACCGCGAGGCAGGCGCCCGCGCTGGCGCCGCCGAGCACGATCCGCCCGTGCCGATCGGCGAAGTCCCGGCTCGCGTCGACCACGTCGTCCAGTGCGGCCGGGTAGTGGTGCCCCGGCGGGGTGTTCCGCGTGCGCCGCCCCCACGGCCGCGGCGCGAGCCGGTAGTCGACGGCGCGCACCGGCCGCCCCCCGGCGGCCAGCCGCAGCGCCACCCGGTGCGATTCGGGGGTGTCCAGGTCACCGGTGACGAAGCCGCCGCCGTGCAGCCAGATCACCGGCGCCGCCCCGGCCCGCGGCGCCGCGGGCAGGTAGTCGCGGACCGGTATCGCGCCCTGCCGCCCGGGTACGGTCCGGTCCTCGGTGCGCACGGCGCTCATGGGCTTCTCCTGTCAGCGGGCTACTCCTCAGCCGTATACCCGCCAGGACGAATTTCCGCCGTAACGAAGCCCACGAACGGAGGACCGCTCAGTAGCGGCTCTGCGCCGGGTAGTGCTCGATGACCTCGGTGCGCTCGCCGTCCTCGTAGGAGTTGCGGATGGCGGCCTGCGCGTTCGGCGGCAGGGTGTGCAGGATCTCCTGCACCCGCTGCCTGCGCCGCAGCATGCCCTGGCGCACCGGCATGCCGGGGGTGGCGCGCATCTGCGGGGCGATGCCCTCGACCTCCTCGGCGCCGCCGTGGTGGTGCCCGGCGTCGACCATGGCCTGCTCGCGGGCCATCTGGGTCTCGTCCTTCTCCTCGGACATGCCGATCGGGCCGATGATGCGGCCGTTCAGGAACTGCTTGACCACCGGCTCGTCGGAGGTGAGCAGCACCTCGCGCGGGCCGAACATGACCAGCTGCCGCCGGAACAGCATCCCGATATTGTCCGGAACCGTCCGCGCCAGGTTGATGTTGTGCGTGACGATCAGAATCGTCGCATCGATCTGGGCGTTGATATCGATCAGCAACTGCGACAGGTACGAGGTCCGCACCGGGTCCAGACCCGAGTCCGGCTCGTCGACCAGGATGATCTGCGGATCCAGCACCAGGGCACGCGCCAACCCGGCGCGCTTGCGCATACCACCGGAGATCTCACCCGGCAGCTTGCCCTCCGCCCCGATCAGACCGGTCAGCTCCAGCTTCTCCATCACGATCTGCTTGATCTCGGACTCGGACTTCTTGGTGTGCTCGCGCAGCGGGAACGCCACATTGTCGAAGAGCGTCATGGAGCCGAAGAGCGCGCCGTCCTGGAAGAGCACCCCGAAGAGCTTGCGAATGTCGTATAGCTGCTTGTTCGAACACGTCGTGATGTCGACGCCGTCGATGTAGATGGAGCCGCGCTCCGGGCGCAGCAACCCGATCAGCGACTTCAGGAACACCGACTTGCCCGTCCCGGACGGGCCGAGCAGGGCGCTGACCTCACCGGAGGGCAGCGTCAGCGAGACGTCCTGCCAGATCCGCTGCGAGCCGAACGATTTGGTGACACCTTCGGTCCTGACCTCGACGCCCACGAGAAACTCCCTGCTCCCGGTGGCCCGGATCAGGGCGCACCACCACACGATTCAGACGGCGATGTTACCGCTGATTCCGAGACCCCGTGGTCCATATCGGCGAGAAGAGTGCCGGGAATTTACCGCCCACCGGCGCGCGGAAACCGCTAAGTTAGTTGTCGTTCGCACGCTCGCGAGCGCGTTTCGAGTGGAGGGAGCACCGCGGTGCAGGTCGCTGTTCTGCTGTATCCGGGCTTCACGGCGCTGGACGCGATCGGCCCGTACGAGGTACTGCGCTGGCCGCCCGGCACCGAGCTGCGCTTCGTCGCGACCACCACCGGGCCGGTCGTGGCGGACAGCGGGGTGCTCGTGCTCGGCGCGACGCACACATTGTCCGAGACACCCGCGCCGGACATCGTGCTCGTCCCCGGCGGGCCCGGCGCCTTCGCGGCCGCCGCCGACTCCGCGGTGCTCGCCTGGCTGCGCCGGGTGCACCCCGGCACCCGCTGGACCGTCTCGGTCTGCACCGGCTCGCTGGTGCTGGCCGGGGCCGGGCTGCTGCAGGGCAGACCCGCCACCACGCACTGGGCGGCGGAGCGGGCGCTCGCCGCGCTCGGCGCGGTGCCGCAGCCGGGCGAGCGGGTGGTGCACGGCGACCGGGTCGCCACCGCCGCCGGGGTCTCGGCGGGCATCGACCTCGCGCTCTGGCTGGTCGAGGAGCTGCACGGCCGGGAGCGCGCCGAGGTGGCGCAGCTGGACATCGAGTACGACCCGCGGCCGCCGGTGGACGCCGGGCACCCGAGCAAGGCGTCGGCGGCGGTGCGGCGCCTCGCCATGCAGGACCAGATCGCGCTCACCCGCAGCTCCGGGCAGCTCGGGCGGAGCGCGGCGGCGGTGCCCGCGCTGCTCTGGCACAGCACGATCCGCCGGATCCGGGCGCGGGCACGATGACCGCGGCGCGCACGGTCGAGGTGGAGCGGGTGGTGGCCGCGCCGATCGCCGAGGTGTTCGGCTTCCTCACCGACTCGGCGAACTACCGGTCGGTGCCCGGCGTGCTGCGCGCCCGGCTGGTGACGCCGGGCGCCCCGGTACCGCAGGGCGTCGGCGCGGTGCGACAGGTGGTGACCGCGGCGCTGGCGCTGACCGAGCTGGTCACCGCCTACGACCCGCCGCACCGGATGGAGTACCGGATCGTCCGCGCGGTGCCGCCGCTGCGGCACGAGGCGGGCAGCATCACCTGCACCGAGGTGCCGGGCGGCACCCTGGTGCGCTGGCGCTCGGAGTTCGCCCTCGCGACGCCGGTCGCGGCCGGGGTGCTCACCCGGGTCTGGACGCCGATCGTGCGGAGCGGCTTCGAGCTGGTGCTGCGCACCGCCGAGCGCAGGTTGCGGCGCTAGACTCGCGGGCATGACCGCCCGCAGGCGACCGGTGCAGCGGCGGGCGCGCGAGACCGTCGACATCCTGCTCGAGGCGGCGGCCCAGCTGTTCGCCCGGGAGGGGCTCGGTACCACGACGAACCGGATCGCCGAGCGCGCCGGGTTCTCCATCGGCACGCTCTACCAGTACTTCCCGGACAAGCAGGCGCTGCTGCGCGGCCTCGCGCACCGGCACGTGCGGCAGGCCGAAACCCGCTTGGCGACGGTCACGGCCGAGCTCAGGGCGACCGCACCGCCCTTCGAGGAGACGGTGCGCGCCCTGGTGACCGCCGTCGTCGAGCTGCACAGCGACCGCCCCGCGCTGCACGACCTCATGCACCGGGTGGCCGCGGGCCGGGTCGAGGAGCTCGCCGCGGTGCGCGCACTCGAGGACCGGCTGGCCGCCGAGGTCGCCTTCCACCTCGCGCGCTGCGGCCGCGGCGGCGACGACCCCGCGGCGCTGGCGCGCACCGTCGTGCACGTGGTCGACGCGCAGGTGCACCGGGTGTCGCGGGACGTCGATCAGCTGGTCGCGCTGGTGCTGCGGCTGACCGGTTGAACGGTGTCGCGCAGCCGGAGCACGGTGGCGGCGAGCTGGTCGAGCCCCGGCCGCTCCACCGGGAAGTGCCCGCTCTCCGGCAGCATGACCACCTCGGTCGGCGCCGCGATCCGCCGCAGCACCCGCAGGCTGAGCTCGGGCGGGGTCCAGGCGTCCGCCGCCGGGTGCACCAGCGTCACCGGCGCGCCGGTGTAGCGCGCGGGCGCGGTGTGCGCGTAGCTCAGGAAGCTGGACATGAAGCCGAGCGGCACCCGCGCGCCGCCGCCGCGCGGGTCGCGGGCGCAGTACCGGGCCAGCTCCCGGTTCGTGCTCATTGCCCGGAGATCGCCGAGCAGCCGGATCGGCACCATGACCCCGCCGAGCACCGGCTCCAGCGCGGCCAGCGCGGGCGCCATCCGCGCGGCGGCGGGGGTGCGGGCGGCGGCGCGCCTGGCCGCCGGGTCGGCCGGGTCGAGCAGGCAGGTGGTGAGCACGTGCGCCACCGCGCCGGTGCGGCTCGACGCCTCGTAGGCGAGCATTCCGCCCATGCTCGCCCCGAACAGCACCAGCGGCCGCCGGTCCCGCTCGGTCTCGGCGCGCACCAGATCGCAGACCAGGTCGACCCAGTCGCCGTACCGCACCGCGCGCGGCCGCGGCTCGTCGGTGGCGCCGTAGAGCGGCAGGTCCACCGCGAGCAACTCCACCCCGTCCGGCACGACCGCGGCGGCCAGCGGCCACAGCGCGCCGACGTGCCCGCCGCCGCCGTGCAGCACCAGCACCCGCACGCCCGCGTCGGGCGCCGCCGCGCGCGCGATGTGCACCCGACGGCCGCGCCACTCCCACCACGTCGCGGCCGGGCGGAGACGCGCCCGCTCCCGGTACTCCGGCGGCAGGAACTGGGCGTAGTCATCGAATTGCATGACTCAACGATTCTCGCCGTCGGCCGCGCTCACAACTCGCGTTCCGCCGCCGTGGCTTCCGGTGAGCAAACGCGGCGTGAACTGCCCATATCGCGGCGGATCCGGCCAAATTCCGGTCGGTTGCTCAGGTTTCGAGCAACCGCTTCGGCGCGGCCAGCCGCCAGGAGTCGAGCACGATGGCGCGCAGCTCCTCGTGGTCGTCGAGCGCGGCGAGCCGCACCCGCACCCAGGCGTTCCCGGCCTCGTGCGGGGCGATCCAGAACTTCTCCGGCTCCGCCGCCACCAACTCGTCCCGGTCCACGATCGGGCAGCGCACCGCCATCGAGGTCTCGTCGTCGGGCAGCGTCAGGAAGAGCGAGCGGCCGACCCGGAAGATCGGCATCTGCCAGAGGAAGTCCTCGGCGGTCTCCGGCAGCGACAGGGCGTAGGCGCGGACATCGTCCCCCGAGGCGGTCATGGCCCGGAATCCTGCCATCGCGGTCCGACACCCCCGCGCGGACTAGGTGTGATGTCCAGGGAGGTTGTCCTGCCCCACGTGGGTGAGTCGATGTGACAGGTGAAGGCCCCCGGTAGTGAAGTGGAGCTGTCTAGGAACCGCTTCACCACAACCCGGAGGCCTTCGTGTCCCACGCTAACGCAGCCCTGACACCACGCGCACGACTGCGCCTGGCCCAGCTGGTCATCGATCGCG